>JALNZK010000072.1 GCA_023229365.1 Pseudomonadota bacterium
ACGCGCACGTCGCCGAGGACCGCTGCGACCTCGCGCACGCCCGTGCCGAGGGGTTCACAGGGCCGCTCGACCGGCTCGCGAAGCTCGGCGTCCTGCGCCGCGGGAGCCTCCTCGCCCACTGCGTCCACCTCGCGGACGAGGAGCTCGCGCTGCTCGACGCCGCGGACGCGTTCGTGATCCACAACCCCGAGTCCAACTTCAACAACGCGGTGGGCTACGCGGACCTCGACAGGGTGCCGCTCGAGCGCCTCCTCTTGGGCACGGACGGCATGAGCTCGGACATGCCGGGGGCGGCGCGCTTCGCCTTCCTCGCGTACGCCGGGCTCGGCAAGGGCGGTCGCGATCCGCTCGCGCTCGCATCGAGGATGCTGTTCGACAACCCGTCCGGCCGTATCTCGGCGCTCTTCGGCCGCCCGGTCGGGCGGATCGTCGAGGGGTCGCCGGCCGACCTCGCGATCTTCGACTACCGCTCGCCGACGCCGGTCGACGGCGGGAGCTTCGCCGGGCACCTGCTCTACGGCCTCGCGCCCGCGCCGCTCGCCGCCTGGGTCTACGCGAACGGCACGCCGGTCGTGGAGAACGGCGCCGTGCGCGGCGTCGACGAGGCCGAGGTCCTAGAGGCCGCGAAGGTCGCGGCCGAGGCGGTCTGGAAACGCGTTTCGGAGATGACACCATGACGAACCAGTACGGGAAGATCGCCGCGCGGGCCGAGGCGCTCGCGCCGCACATCGCCGAGGATCTGTGCGACATGATCCGCGTGCCGTCGTTCTCCACGAAGGAGAAGGAGGTCGCGGCGCTGATCGCGGACAAGATGCGGCGGGACGGCTTCGACGAGGTGCGCCTCGACGGGCTCGGGAGCGTCGTCGGCCGCATCGGCGACGGGAAGCGCTCCATCGCGTTCGACGCGCACATCGACACGGTCTACCCCGGCGAGCGCGCCAACTGGCGCTTCGATCCGTTCGACGGGCGCGTGGCGGACGGGAAGGTCTGGGGCCGCGGCTCGGTGGATCAGGAGGGCGGCATGGCGTCGATGCTCGCCGCCGGCAGGCTGATCCGGGAGCTCGGGCTCGGCAACGGCCTCACGGTCTGGTTCACCGGGACCGTGATGGAGGAGGACTGCGACGGGCTGTGCTGGCACTACCTCATCGAAGAGGAGAAGCTCGCCCCGGATCTCGTCGTCATCACCGAGCCGACCAACCTGAACGTCTACAGGGGCCACCGCGGGCGCATGGAGCTGACCGTCGAGATCCGCGGCGTCTCCTGCCACGGCTCCGCCCCCGAGCGAGGCGACAACGCGATCTACAAGATCGCCCGCATCGCGCTCGAGATCGAGAAGCTGAACGGCCGCCTCAAGGACGACCCGTTCCTCGGCAAGGGGACCGTGACCGTCTCCGAGCTCGTCACCGGCTCGCCCTCGCAGTGCGCGGTCGCCGACTACGCGCGCCTCTACCTCGACCGCCGCCTGACCGCCGGCGAGACCCGCGAGAGCGCGATCGCCGAGGTGCGGGACGCCGCCGCCCGCGCGGGCTACCCGGACGCGGAGGTGAAGGTGCCGGTCTACGAGGAGAAGGCGTACACCGGCCTCTCCTACCCGATGGACAAGTACTACCCCACGTGGACCCTCGAGGAGGGGTCGCCGTGGCTCGCGCACGCGCTCGCCGCGTACGAGGGCGTGCTCGGGGTGAAGCCGCGCGTCGACAAGTGGACGTTCAGCACGAACGGCGTGGCGATCCGCGGCCTGCACGGCATCCCGTGCATCGGCATGGGGCCGGGCGACGAGGTGCTCGCGCACGCGCCGAACGAGGCGTGCCCGGTCGATCACCTCTGGAAGGCCGCGGCGTTCTACGCGGCGCTCGTCGCGGAGATAGGAGCGTCGCGTTGAGCGGCGCCCTCTTCGAGTGGGCGTGCACCGGCTGCGGCGCGGTCTACGCGCGCGACGCGGTCCGCTACCTTTGCCCGAGCTGCTCCGCTTCGTGGGCGCCAGGCGCGCCGCTCGAGGGCGTGCTCGAGGCCCGCTTCGACTTCGCGGCGATCGCGGATCGCCTGGAGGCCGGCGGCCGCATCGAAGAGCTCCTGTGCGCCGTGGAGCCCAGGTTCCACCCGCCCTTCCCTGTCGGCCGGACCCCGCTCTTCCCGGCGCCGAGACTCGGGGCGGAGCTCGGGTTGGATGATCTGTGGATCAAGAACGACGGACAGAATCCCAGCGGCTCGCTCAAGGATCGGGCGTCGTTTCTCGTGGTCGCCGAGGCGATCCGGCTCGGCGAGGAGACTATCGTGGCCGCCTCGACGGGCAACGCGGCGTCGGCGCTCGCGGCGGTGTGCGCGGCCGCCGGCCGGACCGCCGTGATCTACGTCCCGAGGGCCGCGCCGCGGGCCAAGCTCGTGCAGATGGTGCTGTACGGCGCCGACGTGCGGCTCGTGGACGGGACGTACGACGACGCCTTCGCGCTCTCGATCGCGCACACCGCGGAGCGGGGCGGACTGAACCGGAACACCGCGTACCACCCGCTCACCATCGAGGGGAAGAAGACGGTCTCGCTCGAGATCGCCGAGGCGCTCGGCGAGGCGCCCGACTGGGTCGTCGTGCCCGCGGGCGACGGCGTCATCATCTCCGGCGTGTGGAAGGGGTTCGCGGATCTGCACCGCCTCGGCGCGATCGCGAGGCCGCCGCGGCTCGTGTGCGTGCAGGCCGAGTCGTCGGACGCCATCCACCGCTACGTCACGACCGGCGTCTACTCGAACGCCGCGAGCCCGCGCACGATCGCGGACTCGATCTCCGTGCGCGCGCCGAGCAACGCCCACATGGCGAAGCGGGCCGTGGAGGAGAGCCGGGGCCTCTCGGTGACCGTGACCGACGACGAGATCCTCGCGGCGCAGCGGACGCTCGCGCGGACGACGGGGGTCTTCGCGGAGCCGGCGGCTGCGGCCTCGATCGCCGGGCTCGAGAAGATCCGCGATCACGTCGGCCCCGGGGAGCGCGTCGTCGCGCTCGTCACCGGCCACGGGCTGAAGGACGTCGACGCCGCGATGCGCGGCATCGAGATGCCCGGCTCCGCCGAGGGGAAGCGTTGACCGACCTCGTCCTCAGCGGCGGCACGCTCGTGCTCGAGGATCGCGCCGAGGTCGGAACGATCGTCGTGCGGGACGGCCGCATCGCGGAGGTCGGCGCGTCCGCGCAGGGAGGAACCGGCGCCACGCGGATCGACTGCACCGGCTCCTACGTCCTCCCGGGCCTCATCGATTTTCATGTCCACATCGACGATCGCATCGGGCCGTTCGCGCTCGCCGACACCTGGGCGACCGGCTCGGCGGCCGCCCTGCCCTCGGGCGTCACGTCGCTCGTCGCGTTCGCGACCCAGCGACACGACGGCTCCGCGTCCGTCGTCGAGGCGGTCGACGCGGCGCTCGCGCGGGCGCGGGGCAGATCGCGCTGCGACTACGCGCTCCACGTCACGCCCACGCTTTGGGACGATGAGGCGTGGCGATCCCTCGAGATCCTCGCGGCGCGCGGCCACAAGACCGTCAAGCTGTACACGACGTACGCCGAGGCCGGCCTGCTCGCCGAGGCTGCGATCGTCGAACGCGTGCTCCGCCGCGCGGCCGAGCTCGATCTCGTCGTTCTCCTGCACTGCGAGGACGACGCGGCGTTGCGTCGGGCCGCGGCCGACCCCGCGCTCGATTGGTCCGACGCGCGGACGCACACCGGAGCGAGGCCGCCCGAGGCCGAGCTTCGGGCGGTGGAGACGGCGATCGCTCTTTGCAGGGAGACGGGCGGGCGGTTGCACATCGTGCACGTGTCCACGCCGGCGGCGGCCCGGCTGATCCGCAAGGCGGCGACCGCTCTGCCCGTATCCTGCGAGACGTGCCCGCAGTACCTCGCGCTCGACGAGTCGAAGCTCGCGGGCCCGGACGGGTTTTGCTACCTCTGCTCGCCGCCCCTCAGGAGCCCCGGGATGCGGGCGGAAATGCTCGAGCTCGCGCGTTCCGGGGCGTTCGATCTGATCGCCACGGATCACTGCGCCTTCTCGCGCGCGGACAAGGCGGTCGGCGCCGGGCGCGACGTGCGCGAGACCCCGAGCGGCCTCGCCGGGATGGGCGCGCTCGCCCCGCTCTGCCGGGAGCTCCTGCTCGACGATCCTGCCGACGAGCGCGCGCTGTGCGGCTTCGCGCGCATGCTGTCGACCGCCCCGGCGAAGCTCGCCGGGCTCTTCCCGAAGAAGGGGAGCCTGCGCGTCGGGGCGGACGCGGACATCGTCGTGGCACGCCTCGACGCCGCGCCCGAGCCCATCCGATCGACGATCGTCGATGCGCACGAGCCCTACGCCGGATGGCGCTCGCGCTGGCGCGCGGATCGCGTATACCTGAGGGGAGCACTCGCGGCGCGGGACGGGAAGATCGTCCCCGGCGGGCCTCTGGGAGAGCCGGGGTGGGCGGTATGAGCAAGGCGTGGCGCAACGACGCCGAGGCGAAGGTCACCGGGCGGGCGCGCTACACGGACGACCTCGAGGTCAAGGGCGCCCTGCACGCGGTCCCCGTCTACGCCGAGCACACCCGCGCCCGCCTGCGCGGCGTCGACGTCTCGCAGGCGGCTTCGCGTCCCGGGGTCGTGCGCGTGCTCACGTCGAAGGACGTCCCCGGGACGGCGGTCTTCGGCCAGATCCAGCGCGACTACCCGATGTTCGTCTCGGACGCGATCCGCAGCCGGGGCGACGTCGTGGCGCTCGTGGTCGCAAAGACACGCGCCGAGGCGATCGCCGCGATCCCGTTCGTGCGCGTCGATGAGGAGCCGCTGCCCGCGATCACCGACCCGGAGGAGGCGCTGCGCGAAGGCGCCCCGCTCGTGCACGAGGCCAAGGGCACCAACGTCGTGAACCACCACAAGGTGCGCCGGGGCGACCCGGACGCCTCGCTCGCGGGATCGCACCTCGTGCTGCGCGAGCGGTTCACGACGCAGCGCGTCGAGCACGCGTACCTCGAGCCCGAGGCCGCGCTCTGCGTCCCGCGCCAGGACGGCGTGATGGAGGTCTACGGGAGCATGCAGCACCCGTTCTCCACTCGGCGCTTCGTGGCCGCGCTGCTCGGCGCGAAGCTCGCGGACGTCGAGGTGAGATCGGTCCCCATGGGCGGCGGCTTCGGCGGCAAGGACGACACGGCGGCGATCGTCTGCGCCCGGGCCGCCCTCGCGGCAGCGCTCACGGGCCGGCCGGTCAAGACGACCTACGACCGCGAGTGGTCGATGCGCGAGAGCTACAAGCGCCACCCCTACGCGCTCGACTACGAGGTGGGGTTCGGCGCGGACGGGAGGATCTCCGGCGCGCGCGTCCGCATCGTCGCCGACGCCGGGGCGTACTGCTCGGTGACGCCGTGGGTCACCTGGCGCTCCACCGTGCAGTGCTGCGGGCCGTACGACGTCCCGGCCGTCCGCTGCGACGTGTACGGCGTGCACACGAACAACGTGTTCACCGGCGCGATGCGCGGCTTCGGATCGCCGCAGGTGAACTTCGCGGTCGAGCAGCTCATGGACATGGCGGCCGACGAGCTCGGGATCTCGCCCGTGGAGATCCGGCGGCGCAACATGGTGCGCCAGGGCTCGACGACGATCACCGGGCAGCGTCTCGACGGCCACGTCGTGAGCCTGCCCCAGGTGCTCGACGCCGTGCTCGACGCGTCGCGCTTCGAGGAGAAGCTCGCGCGCTGCTCGCGCGGCGAGGGCGACATCCTGTACGGCGTCGGGCTCGCGATGAGCACCCGCGGGATGAGCCTCGGCGCCGAGGGGATGGACTTCAACGCGGCGATCGTGAACGTGCAGCGCGACGGCTCGATCCTGCTCGAGGTGGCGATCCACGAGAACGGCCAGGGCGCCGAGAGCGCCATGGTGCTCCTGCTGGCCGGTCTGCTCGGCGTGGACAAGGCCCGCGTCCGGTACCGGATGGCGTCGACCTCCAACATCCCGGACGGCGGCACGACCGTGGCCTCGCGGGGCACGCTCATGGGCGGCGGCGCGCTCGTCGACGCGGCGGACCGGCTCAAGGGCCGGATGGCCGCGGTCGCGTCCCGGGCGCTCGGCTGCGCCCCGGCCGACGTCGTGTTCGCGGACGAGACGCTGCGCGACATGAAGAGCGGCGCGAGCATCGGCTTCGACGACGCGGTGCGCGAGATGTACCTCGCGCAGGAGCACCCGTACGCGTTCGGCTCCTTCAAGGCGCCCAAGGTCTCCTGGGACGAGGAGACCGGCCAGGGGAACGCCTACTTCACCTGGGTGTACGGCGCCCAGGTCGTCGAGCTCGAGGCGGACGCGCGCTCGGGGAAGATCAGGCTCCTGCACGCCTGGGCCGCGCACGACGTCGGGCGCGCCCTGAACCCCCCCGCCCTGCTCGGGCAGTTCTACGGCGGCATGGCGATGGGGATCGGCTACGGGCTGCACGAGGACGCCGCCTCCCGCGACGGCGCGCTCGAGGCGCAGAACTTCGACCGCTACACGATCCCGCGCGCCAAGGACCTGCCGGAGATGACCGCCATCATCGTCGAGAACGCCGATCCGCTCTCGCCGAGCGGCGCCAAGGGGATCGGCGAGCCCACGAACGAGCTCATGGCGCCGGCGATCGCGAACGCGCTGGCGCGGGCGACGGGGCGGCGGTTCCTCCGCCTGCCCGTGCGGCTCGAGGTGGCGCGATGATAGTCGCGGTCAACGGCGTCGAGCGCGCGGTCGATCCGAAGGACGAGGGCGCGCCGCTGCTCGAGTGGCTGCGCGAGCGGCTCGGGCTCACGGGCGCGAAGAACGGCTGCGGCATCGGCCGCTGCGGCGCTTGCACGGTGCTCGTCGACGACAAGCCGACGCTTGCGTGCCGGACGAAGGTCTCCGAGGTGGCCGGCAAGGCGGTGAAGACGATCGAGGGGATGGAGGACGCGGACGGCACCCTGCACCCGATCCAGCGGGCGTTCGTGGAGCACGGCGCCATCCAGTGCGGCTTCTGCACGCCCGGGATGGTGCTGCGCGCGCACGGCTTCCTCCTCAAGAACCCCGCCCCGTCGCGCGAGGCGATCCGCAAGGCGATCTCGCCCAACCTCTGCCGCTGCACCGGCTACCAGCAGATCATCGACGCCATCGAGGCCGCGTCGCCCTTCTACCCGCCGGAGCGCGGAAAACGGGATTGAGGGATCGGGACATGAACGAGAAGACGAACGACATCATCGCGGCGCTCGAGGAGCTCCACCTGGGCACCTACGGCGAGGACTTCCTGCTCACCTGGGAGAAGAGCGACGCGGACGTCCGCGGCGTGGCGCTCATCGCCAAGGCGCTCAGGGAGCTGCACCGGCAGGGCAAGAGCTTCCGGATCTTCGACACCGGGCTCGCCGTGTCGATCTTCCGGGACAAGTCGACGCGCACGCGGTTCAGCTTCGCTTCGGCGGCGAACGCCCTCGGGCTCGGAGTCTCGGATCTCGACGAGGAGAAGTCGCAGATCGCCCACGGCGAGACGGTGCGCGAGACCGCGAACATGATCTCGTTCCTCACCGAGGCGATCGGCATCCGCGACGACATGTTCCTCGGCGAGGGGAACGCCTACATGCGGGAGGTCGCCGCGTCCGTCACCGAGGGGTTCGAGAAGAAGGTGCTGCACCGCCGCCCGACGCTCGTCAACCTCCAGTGCGACGTCGACCACCCGACCCAGTCCATGGCGGATCTGCTCGCGCTCGAGGCGCGCTTCGGCTCTTTCGAGGCGCTCAAGGGCCGGAAGATCGCCATGACGTGGGCGTACTCGCCGAGCTACGGCAAGCCCCTGTCCGTGCCGCAGGGGATCATCGGCCTCCTGACCCGCTTCGGCATGCACGTCAGCCTCGCCCACCCCGAGGGCTACGACCTCATCCCGGAGGTCGAGGCGGTCGCGCGCGAGAACGCCGCGGCCTCGGGCGGCAGCTTCACGAAGGCGGCGAGCATGGAGGCCGCGTTCGCAGAAGCGGACGTCGTGTACCCCAAGTCGTGGGCGCCCTACACGGTCATGCAGCGCCGCACCGGGCTGCTCAAGGCGGGCGACAAGCCCGGGCTCGCCGCGCTCGAGCGCGAGTGCCTCGCCAACAACGCGAGGTTCCAATCGTGGGAGTGCGACCGCGCCAAGATGGACCTGACCAAGGGCAAGGCGGCGCTCTACATGCACTGCCTGCCGGCGGACATCTCGGGCGTGTCGTGCGAACGCGGCGAGGTCGCGAAGGACGTGTTCGAGCAGTACCGCATCGACACCTACGCCGAGGCCGGTTTCAAGCCGTTCGTCATCGCCGCGATGATCTTCGCGTCCAAGGTGAAGGACCCCGCGCTCGCGCTCGCGAAGATCTCCGCGAGGGGCAGGGACGCGCTGTCGCTCGACTGACCCGAACAAGGAGAGAGCCCATGTCACGCATCATCCCCCGCCTCGACGAGAAGACCATCGCGAAGACCGCGAAGCGCTGCAAGGAGCGCGGCATCCGCATCCCGACCTTCGCCGAACTGCGCGATCCTTCGCTGATCCCGAAGGCTGTCACCGCGCGGCTGCCCGCGGTCGGCCTGTGGGACGTCGATCCTATCAACCTCTACCGGATCACCTGGAAGAACGACGTCGCGACCGGGCTCTACGGCCGGGTCAACCGCTTCGAGATCCCGCAGGCGCTCTCTGGCGTCCGCGCCCGCATCGTCGGCCTCGTCGGCAAGTTCTTCCCCACCGGCGCCCACAAGGTCGGCGCCGCGTTCGGCTGCCTCGTGCCGCGCCTCGTGAGCGGCGCGTTCGACCCGACCCGGGACAAGGCGGTCTGGCCCTCGACCGGCAACTTCTGCCGCGGCGGCGCGTTCGACTGCGCCCTGCTCGGCTGCACGGCCGTGGCGATCCTGCCGGAGGAGATGTCGAAGGAGCGCTTCGACTGGCTGCGAGAGATCGGCGCCGAGGTGATCGCCACGAAGGGCTGCGAGTCGAACGTGAAGGAGATCTACGACAAGTGCTGGGAGCTGCGCGCCGACGCGAAGAACGTCATCTTCAACCAGTTCGAGGAGTTCGGGAACCCGATCTTCCACTACAACGTGACCGGCCCGGCGATCGAGGAGGCCTACGATGAGCTCGCGACCCCGCGCACGCGCCTCGCGGCGTACATCTCGGCCACGGGCTCCGCGGGCACCATCGCCGCCGGCGACTACCTCAAGAAGCGGCACGGCGGCGCGCGCACCGTGGCGAGCGAGGCGCTGCAGTGCCCCACCCTCCTGCGGAACGGCTTCGGCGGGCACCGCATCGAGGGGATCGGCGACAAGCACGTGCCGTGGGTACACAATGTGCGCAACACCGACGCGATCGCGGCGATCGACGACGCGGACTGCATCCGCCTCATGCGGCTGTTCAACACCCCCGCCGGCAGGGACGAGCTCGCCCGCGCCGGCGTGGACGCGGCGGTCGTCGAGCAGCTGCCGCTCCTCGGCATCTCGAGCATCGGGAACCTGCTCGCGGCCATCAAGACCGCGAAGCACTTCGAGCTCGATGAGGACGATGTCGTCTTCACCGTCTTCACGGACTCGATGGAGCTCTACGGCTCGCGGCTCGAGGAGGCGGAACGGGCGGGCGGCGAGTACACGGCGCGCGACGCGGCCGGCGACCTCCAGCGTGCGCTCCTCGGCCAGGGGATCGACAGCTTCAAGGAGCTCGGATACTGGGACCGCAAGGCGATCCACAACCTGAAGTACTTCACCTGGATCGAGCAGCAGGGCCGTGAGCTCGCGGAGCTGAACGCGCAGTGGTCGCCCGAGTACTGGCGCGCGATGTTCGAGGACGAGCTGCCCGAGTTCGAGGCGCTGATCCAGGGGTTCAACGCGCTCATCGACGGGATGTGATCCCGGGGGAGGTTGGATGTGATGATCACAAAGAAGATCCTCTTGCTCGTAGGGGCGATGGCCTGCCTCGCCCTCCTCGTCGCCTGCGACGACGACGGCGACGGCCGCGGCCCGCTCGACGCGCAGAGCGACGCGTGCGTCGATCGGATCAACGGCTTCCGCGCGACGATCGACCTGCCCCCGCTCGACAGGTGGGCCGACGCCGAGCCGTGCGCGGACGACCAGGCCAAGTCGGACAGCGAGACCGGCGTCTTCCACGGCGCGTTCGGGCAGTGCGACGAAAACGCGCAGAACGAGTGCCCGGGCTGGCCGTCCTACGACGACGTCATCGAGGGCTGCCTCCAGATGATGTGGGACGAAGGGCCGGGCGAGCCGTATGAGGAGCACGGCCACTACATCAACATGACGAACCCGGCCTACACGGAGGTCGCTTGCGGCTTCTACACGACGCCCGACGGCTCCGTCTGGGCGGTCCAGGACTTCAGGTAGCTTGTGTCAGAACCGACGGGGGTCGGCCAGACCCCTGTGGCTCTTCCTTACTACGCTATCACAGGCTTCTCGGGTACCAGCACGGTGAGCGCGCCCGGCAGCACTGTCGCGTCGATCGGCGTCGTCCCGATCATGTCTCCGTCTGCCTGGACCTGCAGCGGGATATTACTCCGGATGCTGACGGTCTTCTCAGCCCTGATGAAGTGCGTCTCGCGATTCCCGGTCCAGCCCACGGCGACTCCGATGAGGCAACGGAGATAACCCCAAATCGTCTTCATGCTCAATATCCAGACGCCGAGATGTCCGTCATCGATCAGAAGCTCCGGCCCTTTGGGGTAGAGCTTTTTGCCGAGCAATCCGCAGTTCATGATCGTCACCTCGACAGCGCGATATGGGTGCGCATTGCCGTCGACCTCGACCACAAGATATCGGGGCCTGGACGAAAACACCTTGAGAAGGGCGGTCCCGAGATAGGCCAGGCGCCCGAAACGGCTTTTGCTCTTGCGTGTCGTGTCGCCGATGACCGAAGCACTGATGCCGACGCTGGCGTTGAGGAGGTACACACGCTCGCCGATTCGCATGGTGTCGATCTTTCTCGTGCGGTGCGCGCCGGCGATGAGCGCAACGGCAGCATCTATTTCGTCGGGGATGTCGAGCTCGTTTGCGAGCAGATTTGCAGTCCCCGCGGGGACGATGCCGAGAGGGATCGAGCTCCCCGCAAGGCTGTCGCTGACGGCGGAGACCGTGCCGTCCCCTCCCGCGGCGATGACAAGATCGAAGCCCTCCTTCAGACGCCGACGCACGATTTCCGAAAGCTGATCCCCCTTGCGCGTTTCGTACACCTCGTATTCGATGCGGCCTGCCGTGAAATGGCGGATCAGCGCATCACTCAGTAGCTGCCTCTCTTTATCCCCTGCCGCAGGGTTGAATATGACAAGAGCTTTCATGCGCATAAGCTCGACCCCTCGCGAACTGTATCACGGCTCGGAGAGCAAACGAGGTGGACGGATTGGACCAAGTGGACGGAGTGGACGGTGAAGGGCCCGTGAAGTCCGAATTCTCGTGAGCTACACGTCGTTGCGGACGCAACGAACATAGTTCCACATCCGCCCCGCCCCGTTTCCTGCTTCACTCCGCCACCGCGAGACTGGCCTCGATCTGCGCGAACCCCGCCCGGTTCTTCTCGGCGTCCTCGAGCGCCTCCTGCACGCAGACGGTGAACGTCCTGCCGCCGGCCTTGAAGACGTGCAGCGCACCGCGGTGGCGCACGCCCAGGATGCTCGCCTCGTAGGAGCAGCTGAGCGTCTCGAAGGCGCCGTACCTGCCGGGCACGTCGTCGGTGAAGCGCAGGTTCGAGCTCCTGTAGATGATGTTCGTGGCGAGCTCCTTGCGGTACAGGTCCATATAGTCGCCGACCTCCATGGGCACCTTCAGCCAGGTGACCACCGCGAGCCCGCTGGACGAGAAGCCGTCCTTCTCCACCGACACCGTGTAGCCCATGCCCTCGACGTCCATCGCGTCGGTGATCTTCCAGCCCATGGGGCAGGTCAGGGAGACGCCGTCCCTGGAGAACGGGGTCTCCGGCGACTCGGCGCACGAAGCCACCAGCAGGCTCGCGAGGACGAGCCGGACGATCGGGCCGTTCGGCTCACGGCCCGCATGAGCACCCTCCGCCACACCGCGAGCCACCACGAGCCTCCTTCCGCGTCGTTCCCCGATCCCTCGCGAACTGTATCACAGCTCGGAGAAGCTCTGATGGACGCGAATTCGCGCCTCTTCCACAATCGACCGTGCTATTTTGTCTCCCGCCGTGCGGCTTCGCGCGGCGAGAGCGTCACCTGCGGAGGTCATCGAATGAGCGCAAACCCCTGCCCCTGTGGTTCCGAAAAGGGCTTCGCCCAGTGCTGCGGCCCGCTGCTCGCGGGAAGGCGCGAGGCGAAGACCGCCGAGGAGCTGATGCGCTCCCGCTACACGGCGTTCGTGAAGGCCGACGTCGCGTACGTCGAGAAGACGCGCCACCCGCGCAGCTCCAACGACTTCGACGAGGAGGCCGTCCGCGCGTGGGCGGAGGGCTCCGTGTGGAAGGGGCTCGAGATCAAGAAGACCGACGGCGGCGGGGCGGACGACGACAACGGCACGGTCGACTTCGTCGCGTCCTACGAGGAGGACGGCGAGCTGCAAAAGCACGAGGAGCACGCCGTGTTCCTTAGGCTCGACGGGCGCTGGACGTTCGTGGACGGCGACTACGTCAAGCCCGAGACGTTCCACCGCGAGGCGCCCAAGGTGGGCCGCAACGACCCTTGCCCGTGCGGATCCGGCAAGAAGCACAAGAAGTGCTGCGGGGCCTAGGGCTCGCTCGCGGCCGGCTACGGGCCGGCGAGGGCCGCTGACAGGCTCTCGCGGGTGAGCAGGTTCCGATCCTCGGGCCGCTCGAGAAAGACCCGGACGTCGTCTGCCAGGGCCTCCACCTCGAGTTTCGCCAGCCTGTCCTGCAGATGTCGGCGCCAGTGTTCGGCGGCGAAACGCCCCTGCCCGTGGGTCTGGTCCAAGGCGTTTTGCAGCAGATCGACGTTGGGTTCGATGGGCGGACGGTGGGCGCGGTACCACACGAGGTCGAACCAGTCTCTGCCCTTTGGGTAGGATCGAGCCAGAAGCGCGTGCACCTTGCCGGCCATGAGCGAGCTCTGGTCATAGTGGCGGACGACAAAGGTCAGGTGCCTCCTGACGACGGTTCGCGACAAGCCGGCCCCGGCAGGCGGCCGCGTGTCGATCTCCAGTTTGATGGAGAGCTTCTGCCGCGGCGACGCAGCCAAGCCTGCCGCGAGCAGCAACCCCGGAAGACCCAGCCAGGCCGCGTTCACGGTCTTCTTCTCGTTCCAGCGCATGGTGCAGTCGAATCCCGAAAGCTCGAGCTCGGTCTTGACCTTCTTCAACCAGCGCCGCGGCTCGTAGCCCTGCTCGTCGACGAGCGAGAAGTCGAGATCCTCGGAATAGCGCGGCAGGTTCGAAAGAAAGCGCAGCGCGGTCCCGCCCACGAACGCCATCGAGCGGAACGCCTCGCTCTCGTGCAGGGAGCGCAGGACGAACGCCTGGAGGTACTCCCGCAGCAGGTTCAGCTTGCGTCCGGGGTCGTCGATCCTCGCGACCAGAGCCAGCGCCTCGTCCCTCATAGCGCGATCTCCCCTTCCCCCGCGGCGCTCGCGACCTTCGACCACAGGGCCGCGGCGCGACGCTGGCGCGGTCCGGCGACCCGAACGGCCATCTCCTCCAAGAGGGCGGTGTCGACGCCGGCCGCAGAAGAGAAGCGCATCTCCTCCATGCGCTCCGTCGTCCACTCGCCGCGGGACAGGTGAAAATAGTCGAGGATCGCCTTCTCGGGGGTCGCGACGAGCACGCTTCTGCCTGACAGTTGCACCGGCCGATAGCCGAAGAACAGCTCCCGCTTCACGTTGCGGTACGAGAACTCGCCGATGTCGTTGTGAAACCGCTGCGGCGGACGCGAGGTCACGCTGGTGAACACCGGGACGCTCTCCGGGATGAGGCCGTGGAAGGACAAGGCCCATTCGCAGCTCAAGTACGACGGCCGGTACAGCGCGTTCGCCAGCGCGGCGGGCTGAATGGGAACGCGACGGTAGCGCGGCGCGAGCGCGTACATGCCGCGTCGCAAGGGCACGACCCGACCGGACTTCGCGAGGCGGAAGAGCTGGTTGGAGATCGATTGCCGCCGCTCGTCCGAGAGCTGGACCAGGGTCGCCAGATCGAACCACTCCAGACCGCCGACCAGCGACACCAGGGAATCGAAGTTCATATGAGTTAATCTACATGATTGTAGATTATTGTAAATGAACTAGTGCTCGTCGGCTGTCCCCGGCCTACAGCTTCCCGGCCTTGTGGCGGGCGCGGAGCTTCTCGATCATGTCCTTGGTCATCTCGACCAGCCCGTAGCTCGGCTTCCAGCCCCACTCCTCGCGCGCGCAGCTGTCGTCCACGGAGCGCGGCCAGGAGTCGGCGATCGCCTGCCGGAAGTCGGGCTTGTACACGACCTCGAGGTTCGGGATGTGCTTTTTGATCTCGGCCGCGAGCTCGCCCGCGGAGAAGCTCATCGCGCCGAGGTTGAAGTCCGAGTGGTGTTTCAGCTTCTCGAACGGCGCCTCCATGAGGTCCATCGTGCCCTTCAGGCAGTCCGGCATGTACATCATCGGCAGGCGCGTGCGCTCCTCGACGAAGCACTCGTACTTCGCCTGCTTCACGGCCTCGTAGTAGATCGCCACGGCGTAGTCGGTCGTGCCGCCGCCGGGGGGCGTCTCGGAGCTGATGATCCCGGGGTAGCGCACGCCGCGGACGTCGAGGCCCCACTTCCGCACGTAGTAGTCGCAAACGAGCTCGCCGCACACCTTGGTGACGCCGTACATCGTCGTGGGCCGGAGCACCGTGTCGTTGGGCGTGTTTTCGAGCGGCGTGCCCGGGCCGAACGCCGCGATGGACGACGGGATGAACACCTGCGCCATCTTGTGGTCGCGGGCGACGTTCAGCACGTTGATGGTGCCGTTCATGTTCACGTCCCAGCACTTTTCGGGGTTCTTCTCGCCCACGGCGGACAGGAGCGCCGCCATGTGGACGATGGTGTCGATGTCGTGCTTCTTGACGATCTCCTCGACGGAGGCGCGATCCGAGACGTTGATGAAGTAGAACGGCCCAGAGTCGCGCAGCTCGGGCGCGGGCGGCGTCTTGCGGCCGGTGGCGACGACCTTGTCGGCGCCGTACTTCTTGCGCAGCTCGAGCGTGAGCTCGGAACCGATCTGCCCGACCGATCCGGTCACCAGGATGTTCTTGATCGCTTTGCTCATTTTCCACCTGTTCCTGTGTTGGCGCGGCTTTGGGCCGCGGCCGGCGGAGGTAAGCTACACCTTGCCGGATTCTGCGACAACTGCTAGCTTTCCGCCCCGGAGAAAGCGCGAAACAACACCCGATAAAGGGTCGTGGAGGTGCCGGAATGTTCGACAAGTACAAGAGTGAATTTCTATCGGAGCTCAAGGGCATCAAAGAGGCGGGGACCTGGAAGGCTGAGCGCGTGATCGAGTCGCCGCAGACCGCTGCGATCAAGGTCGGCAACGGTGAGGTCATCAACTTCTGCGCCAACAACTACCTCGGCCTCGCGGACAACAAGGAGATCATCGCGGCCGCGAAGAAGGCGCTCGACGAGCGCGGCTTCGGCATGGCGTCCGTCCGCTTCATCTGCGGCACGCAGGATCTGCACAAGCAGCTCGAGGCCGTCATCGCGAAGTTCATGGGCACCGACGACACGATCCTCTACTCCTCGTGCTTCGACGCCAACGGCGGCCTGTTCGAGATCATCGTGCAGGACAAGGACGCGATCATCTCGGACGAGCTGAACCACGCGTCGATCATCGACGGCGTCCGGCTCTGCAAGGCGGAGCGGTTCCGCTACAAGAACTCCAACATGGAGGAGCTCGAGGATATCCTGAAGAAGACCCAGGACAAGCGGCGCCGCCTGATCGCGACCGACGGCGTGTTCTCCATGGACGGCTACCTCGTCAAGCTCGACAAGATCTGCGACCTCGCCGAGAAGTACAACGCGATGGTGATGGTCGACGACTCCCACGCCACCGGCTACATCGGCAAGACCGGCCGCGGCACGCCCGAGCACTGCGGCGTCATGGGGCGGGTCGACGTCATCACCTCCACGCTCGGCAAGGCGCTCGGCGGCGGCTCCGGCGGCTACACGACCGGGCGCAAGGAGATCATCGACCTCCTGCGCCAGCGCTCGCGGCCGTACCTCTTCTCGAACTCGCTCACGCCGTCCCTCACGGCGGCGGCGATCACGACGTTCGGGATGCTCTCCGCGACGACCAAGTACCGCGACAAGCTGATGGACAACACGAAGTACTTCCGCGAGAAGCTCGAGAAGCTGGGCTTCGACGTGCTCAAGGGCGAGACCGCGATCGTGCCGGTCATGCTCTACGACGCCGCGCTCGCGACCCGCTTCGCCGACGAGATGCTGAAGGAAGGCATCTACGTCATCGGCTTCTCCTACCCGGTGGTGCCGAAGGACAAGGCCCGCATCCGCACGCAGATCTCCGCGGCGCACGAGACGCACCACCTCGACAAGGCCATCCAGGCGTTCGAGGCCGTCGGCAAGCGCCTCGGCGTCCTGAAGTAGGCCCGAAGGGCCCGAACCCTCGTCAGTTCAACCGGAAATCAGTAGTCCGCGCAGGGGTGCTCGGCGTCCAGGATCGCCTGGATCGCCGAAGACGCCGACGAGATCTGGCCGGGCTGGAAGTAGGTCATCGTCATCGTGTCCGCGTCGACGACCATCGTGAACGGGTAGCCGCCGTCGATGAGCGTCTGCGACGCGAAGTCGCTGTAGATGATGTCGTCCGTGTCCGCCCAGACGAGCACGTTCGTGAGGTCGTGCGCCGCGGCCCACGACGCCGCCTCCGCCGCGTCGCCCGGCCCGTCGGACTTGCTCAGGGTGTTGATGATCGCGAGCCCCGGACGCGCCGCCAAGAATGCTTCAAGAAGCCCCGCTTCTTGTTGGCAGGTGGGTCACGTGTCGAAGGCGTTGGCGAACGCGATCGCGACGACCGACGTGTCCTCGAACACCTCGGCCAGCTCGTGGGGATTCCCGTCGCCGTCGACGAACCCCGTCATGTTCTCGAGGACGTCGCCCACGCTCGTGCCGTACGGGCTCGCCGGGTACCCGGACCTGTAGTCCGCGCACTCGTCCGCGTCCGAATCCGAGTCCGAATCAGAGTCAGAGTCCGAATCCGAATCCGAGTCCGAATCGCCCCCCGCCCGGCCGTCATCGCTGCACGCCACCTGACCGACCGGCCAGACGGCGAGCAGACCCAGGCAAACGAGCGCGCGCCAGAACTCTCGCTTCATGGTGTCCGTCCTTTCTCTTTGATCCATTTCCACATTCTATTGGCGCGCGGGCTCGGCGTCGAGGTTCAAATCCTCTATTCGGCGGGGCCCCCGCGAGCCTTGACGCACCTCCGGGCGGGCGATATGACGAGACCATACGAGTCCAACGCCCCCGGCGGCAGAACCGTCCGGTGAGCTAAAAAAGGAGCCCCGAGCCATGGCAAAGAAGATCGCGATCAACGGGTACGGCCGCATCGGACGCTGCGTCCATCGAATCCTCGCCGGGCAGGCGAAGCCCGAGCTCGACATCGTCGCCATCAACGACATCACGAGCCCGTCGGTG
The DNA here is from genome assembly GCA_023229365.1 of Pseudomonadota bacterium. Lineage (NCBI taxonomy): Bacteria > Pseudomonadati > Pseudomonadota > Pseudomonadota bacterium. The sequence goes on from JALNZK010000072.1 coordinate 17,559, forward strand.
CTCGCGCACCTCCTCAAGTACGACTCGGTCCACCGCCGCTTCAACGGCACGGCCGAGGCGCGCGAGAAGAGCATCGTCGTGAACGGCAAGGAGATCCCGATCTTCGCGGAGATGGATCCGACCAAGCTGCCGTGGAAGGATCTCGGCGTCGAGCTCGTCATGGAGAGCACCGGGAAGTTCACCGACAAGGCGGGCGCCGGCAAGCACCTCCAGGCCGGGGCGAAGCGCGTGATCATCAGCGCGCCGGGCAAGGAGGTCGACGGCACGTTCGTCTGCGGCGTGAACCACAAGTCCTACGATCCCAAGAAGCACACCGTGGTCTCCAACGCCTCCTGCACGACGAACTGCCTCGCGCCCATGTGCAAGGTGATCAACGAGAGCTTCGGCATCGTCGACGCGCAGATGACCACCATCCACTCCTACACCAACGACCAGCGGATCCTCGACCAGCCGCACAAGGATCTGCGCCGCACCCGGGCCGCCGCCGTCTCCATGATCCCGACGACGACCGGCGCCGCGCGGGCCGTCGGCCTCGTGCTCCCGGAGCTGAAGGGCAAGATCGACGGGCTCTCGATCCGCGTGCCGACGTTCGACGTCTCCCTGGTCGAGCTCACGGCCAACGTCTCGAAGAAGACCACCGCCGACGAGATCAACGCCGCGCTCAAGGCGGCGGCGAACGGCGAGCTTGCGGGCATCATGGAGTACGTCGAGGAGGAGCTCGTCTCCATCGACTTCCTCGGCGATCCGCACTCCTGCATCATCGACTCCAAGATGACGCTCGCCATCAACGGCACGAGCATCAAGGTGTTCGGCTGGTACGACAACGAGTGGGGCTACTCCAACCGGATGATCGACCTGGCCGCCCACATGCTGAGGAGCTAGACGGCGATGGACCTGTCGAAGATCAAGAAGCTCGGCGACCTCGAGGCCGGCGGCAAGCGCGTCCTCGTCCGGGTGGACTTCAACGTCCCGCTCAAGGACGGCGTCATCACGGACGACACGCGGATCCGCGCGGCGCTGCCGACGATCGAGAACCTGATCGGGCGCGGCGCCCGCGTCGTGCTCATGAGCCACCTCGGCCGCCCCAAGGGCAAGCCCGAGGCCAAGTACAGCCTCGAGCCGGTCGCCGCCCGCGTGGCGGAGCTCCTGGCCGCCGGCGAGATCGCCCTGTCGGACTCCTGCGTCGGCGACGGCGCGCGCCGCGTCGTCCTCGATCTGCGCGACGGCGGGGTCGCGATGCTCGAGAACCTGCGGTTTCACGCGGGCGAGGAGAAGAACGACGACAAGCTCGCGAAGGAGCTCGCCGCGCTCGGGGACGTCTACGTCAACGACGCGTTCGGGACCGCGCACCGGGCGCACGCCTCGACGGCGGGGGTGCCGTCCATCCTGCGCGACAAGGCCGCGGGCTTCCTGATGGAGAAGGAAGTGTCCGCGCTCGGCAGGCTGCTCGGAGACGTCGACAGACCCTACGTCGCGGTGCTCGGCGGCGCCAAGGTCTCGGACAAGATCGGCATCATCGAGAACCTCCTGGGCCGCGTCAACGCCCTCGTCATCGGCGGCGCGATGGCCAACACCTTCCTCGCGGCGACCGGCGGCGCGCTCGGGACATCGCTCGTCGAGACCGACAAGCTCCCGCTCGCCCGCGACCTCCTCGCCCGCGCCGAGGCGAAGGGCGTGAAGATCCTCCTGCCGACGGACGCGGTCGTGGCCGCGGGTCCGGACGCGACCCTGACCTCGGTGGTCCCGTCGAACGCGGTGCCGGCGGGGACGGCGGCGTTCGACATCGGCCCGGCGAGCCGCGCGAAGTTCCGCGAGGTGATAGGCCGCGCCGGCACCATCCTGTGGAACGGCCCGATGGGGATGTTCGAGAAGCCGCAGTTCGCGGAGGGCACGACGGCGATGGCCAAGGCGATCGCCGGCTCGTCGGCTTTCTCGGTGGTCGGCGGCGGCGACTCGGTCGCGGCGGTCATGCAGTCCGGCCTCGAGAAGGGGTTCGATCACATCTCCACCGGCGGCGGCGCCTCGCTCGAGATGCTCGAGGGCAAGATCCTCCCGGGCATCGCCGCGCTTCTGTAGGAGGAAATCGATGCGCAGACAATACATCGCCGGCAACTGGAAGATGAACAACACCGTCGCGGAGTCGGAGGCGCTCGCGCGCGCCGTCGCCGCCGGGGTCGGCGCGGGCGCCAAGGCCGACGTGGCCGTGATCCCCCCCTTCCTCTCCGTCCCCGCCGTGGTCGCGGCGTTGCGCGGGACCGCTGTCAAGGTCGGCGCTCAGGACGTCTACTTCGAGAAGCAGGGCGCCTTCACGGGCGAGATCTCCGCGGGCATGCTCGCGGACGCGGGCTGCGCCTTCGCGCTCGTCGGCCACTCGGAGCGGCGCCACGTGATAGGCGAGACCGACGCGATCGTCCGCCGCAAGCTCGACGCCCTGCTCGCCGCGGGGCTCGAGGCGATCCTCTGCGTCGGGGAGAAGCTCGACGAGCGCGAGGCCGGCAAGACCGAGGACCGCCTGAAGGTGCAGATCCGCGCCGGGCTCGGCGGCCTCGACGGCGCCCTCCTCCGCCGCGTGACGGTCGCCTACGAGCCGGTCTGGGCGATCGGCACCGGAAAGACCGCCACGACCGCCCAGGCGGAGGACGCCCACAGGTTCATCCGGAGCCTCGTCGCCGAGCTCGCGGGCAAGGAGGCAGCCGAGGCGCTGCGCATCCAGTACGGCGGCAGCGTCAAGCCCGACAACGCGGCCGAGCTGCTCGCGCAGCCCGACGTCGACGGCGCCCTCGTGGGGGGCGCGGCCCTGAAGGCGGAGCCGTTCCTCGGGATCGTCGCCGGCGCGCGCTGACCGCCCCCGCCGAACATTCTTGACACACGACATTTCCGGAGGGTAGAAAGCACGTCCATGGTTTACCTGCTGACCACGTTGCACGTCATTTTCTGCGTGGCCCTGATCCTGGCGATCCTCCTCCAGGCGGGCAAGGGCGGTGGGATGGGCTCCGCGTTCGGCGGCGGCGGCAGCTCGACGGTGTTCGGGCCGCGCGGACCGGGGTCGTTCATCGCCAAGCTGACCGGGACCGTCGCGATGCTGTTCATGGTGACGTCGATGGTGCTGGCGTACATGTCCTCCTCCAAGACCTCGGATCTGGAGGACAAGGCCGCCGCGCTCGCTGAAGAGAAGCTCGAGGGCACCGAGGTCGACCTCGATGACCTCTCGAAGGACAAGCAGGCTCAACTGCCGGCCGAGGCGCAACCCGCGGCCGACGCCTCGCCCGCGAACGCTGCCGACGCCGGCCCTGCGGCCAAGGCCCCCCGCGGCGACGCGTCTCCCGAAACCCGCTGATCGACGGCCGCGCCTCTTTCCGGCAAGGAAGGAAGATCAAGATGTCCGGCACAACCAAAAGAGGGATCCGCACCGGGTGCGCGTGCCTCCTCGCCGCGCTGCTCCTGGCGTCGTGCAAGTGCGGGGAGGAAGCCGCTCCGGCGGCCGAGGTGAAGAAGGCCGAGGCCGGGGCGCCCAAGATCGTGGCCGTCGAGTCCTCGTTCGACTTCGGCAAGATCAAGCAGGGCGACGAGGCCACGCATGTCTTCAAGATCCGCAACGAGGGCACCGCGGAGCTCCAGATCGAAAAAGCCCGCGGCTCGTGAGGCTGCACGGCGACCGTCGTCTCGACGGATCGGATTCCCCCGGGCGGGGAAGGCGAGATCAAGGCCGTGCTCAAGACCGCGGGCAAGCAGGGTGAGCTCAAGAAGCGCATCACCGTGACGTCCAACGACCCGGAGAACAAGAACCTCGTCCTCGAGATCAAGGTGAACATCGTCGTCGACGTCATGATCGAGCCGCGCAACATCGGCTTCAGGCAGCTCAGCAAGGGCGCCGAGGCGACCGAGCAGCTCAGCGTCACCGTGAACGAGCCGGACAAGATCAAGGTGACGGCGCTCGGCGTCGACGACCCCCGGTTCGAGCTCAAGATGACCTCGGGCGACCTCGCCGCCGACTCCAAGTGGGAGGTCAAGTTCAAGGGGACCGACAAGCTCGGCTCGTTCCAGGCGAAGATCGAGCTCAAGTACACGGCGGCCGGCGAGCCCAAGACGGTGGAGATTCCGGTCCGGGTCAGCGTGGTCGGCGACCTGCAGTACGTGCGCAGCGTCCACTTCGGGAAGTCCCCGAAGACCGGGTTCTCGGAGCGCGAGGTGCGCCTGAGCTCGCGCGCGGGCAAGAACTTGAAGATCAAGAAGGTCGAGGACCCGGACGGCCTCCTGAAGATCGAGGTCACGACGCCCGAGGGGAACCCGGCCGTGTTCAAGGCGACCGTGGCCGCCCCGGAGGGGGACTTCTCCAAGCCGGGCTCCCACGTGCTCAAGGTGCACACGAACGACCCGGACGAGCCGATCGTCGAGATCTCCTACATGATCACGCTGCGCCCGATGAGCCGCTCCAATGCCGCGAGGGGCGAGCGCGGCTTAGGGGCGCTGCCGCGTATGGACGCGATCGTCCAGCCCAACGCCGCGGGCAAGGCCGGCGGCGGATCACCCGCCGACAAGGCCCCCGAGAAGCAGCCCGAGTAGGGATCGACGCGCCCCGTCGGCGCGCCCTATCGACGAGCACGCACAGTCCCTGCCTCCCCGCGTGGGGAGCAGCTGGGGCTCGGCCCCGGGGCCGGCGTCTTCGAGCGGCTCGGGTTCGGTCTCTTCGCCGAGCGTGATCGTCCGGCGCGCGACGTCCGCGGCGCCGAGCTCCGATCGCACGATGACGGAGATCTCGAACTCCCCCTCGTCCGCCGCGTACTCGTGGTACGCGCGGGGCTCGACGGACGAGAGCGGGACCGAGCCGTCGCCGAAGTCGTAGACGAACTCGACCGGGAGATCGCCGGTCGTCGAGACGTCGACGATCGCGTACCGGCCGACCTGGGCCACCTCGAGCGCCGCGTCGATCCGCTCGTTCACCCACTCGTAGAGCGCCTCGAACAGCGCCTGCCGGCCCGGGGCCGGCCCGTCGGGATCCGCCACCCGCTCCAGCCCGAACCCGAGCAGGACGGCGCGCGTGGCGAGCGCCTCGATCTCGGGATAGAAGCCGTAGCCCGAGAACGGATCGAACACCGCGCCGACCGCCCCCTGCCCTCCCTCGAAGGCCGGCGCGTCCATGACCAGCGCGGTGCGCGTGAAGACCGCCGGCAGGCCGGGGCCGAGGACCGGCGTCGTCTCGCCGAGGAAGACGAGGTTGCCGGTGCCGCCGCTGTCCGGGCCGATGTCGAAAGGGGCGTCGCCGAGCGGCAGGACGCCGGGGACGGGGCGCACGAGGTACTCGTCGAGCTGGACGAGCTCCGAGGTGTACGGGTCGTAGAGCGGGTACGTCGTCGCGGTCTTCGAGCCGAGCAGGCCGAAGATCCGCTGGTGCCCGTTGCCGCGGAGCGGTCCCTGCCCCGCGAGGATCGCGCGGCCGCCCTTGCGCAGGTACGTCGAGAGCACATCGAGCGTGCGCTTCCCGAGCGTTCCCGCGCTCTCCGTCTGATCGTCTCCGGAGAACGCGAGCACGACCTCGTACTCGAGCAGCCCGGCGAGGGCCGGCGCGGCATTCCACTGCACGATGCGGTAGACGTCGTAGTCCAGCCCCATCCGCTCGGCGAGCGCCGCGTACGCATCGGCGAGGCCGGTCTGGCCGACCGGCAGGAACGAGAGATCGAGGAGGAGGAGATCGTGCTTCACGGGCGGCACGACGCGGTAGTGGTACGGAACCCAGAGCACGGTCTTCGAGGCGCTCACCGCGACGTAACCTGTGTACTCGCCGGCCGGCGTGCCCTGCGGCACGTCGACCCGGAGCTCGATCGACGTGCCGGGGTCGACCTCGGCGCCATCGGCGGGCGAGGTCGATGCCGGATGCTCCGCGCTCGACTGGATCCACGCGAGCGAGAGCGGATCGTCCCCGAGACCGCCCTTCACGATCTCGACGCCGGCCGCGAGCCACTGCCCGGCCCGGCACTCTCCGAAGGAGATCGCCGGCGGCAACGCGCGCAGCCCGGCGTCCGCGACGCCCGCGAGCTCCAGGTACCCCGCGCCGCGGTCGATAGGTCTCGTGATGTCGAACGCGCTCGCCGGCGTCTCGGCCGCGGCGGCGAGGAGCGACGCGACGTCCGCCGGCGCGAGGGCCGGATCCAGCTGCCGGACGAGCGCGGCCGCGCCCGCGACGTGCGGCGTCGCCATGGACGTGCCGGACATGACCTGCCAGGGCCTCGGGGGCGAGCCGACCCCGGCTGCGCTCGAGGAGAGGATGCTCACGCCCGGGGCCGCGATCTCCGGCTTGAGCGCCGGCGCGTCCGTGGGCCCGCGCCCCGAGGAGCCGGCCATGCGCCACGCGTTCTCCGGCCTGTAGAACGGCGCGTCCGTGTCCTCGATCACGACCTCGACCCCGGGGTGGTGTGTGGCGAACGCGTCGAGCAGCGTGCCCTCGGGGTTGCCGATCTGCACGGCCGGGATCTCGACCTCCACCCCGCCCATCGTGACCGGGAGCGCCCCAGGAACGTTGTTGTAAACGATCACGGCGATCGCCCCGGCCGCCATCGCGTTCTCCACCTTGATCGAGAACGTGCACGTGCCCCGCCGGATGAGCGCGATCGCGCCGACGAGCGCGCCCTCCGGGTACGGGCTGCAGCCGAGCGGCGAGTCGTCCGCGGCGACGGACTGCGCGGGGACGAGCGCCGCCGGGCCGACCGGGGCGCCCTCGAACGAGGGGCTGATGCTCCCGACCAGGGCGAGCATCGACTCGAGCGGCGACGGGACGGGTTGCGGCCCCACGACCCGCGCGACGCCGCCGTAGTCCCAGCCGGTCGCGAACGAGCCCACCGTGAGAGCGTCGGGGATGGTGCCGGGGTAGGAGATCGTGCCGGCGCCGTCGCCCTCGTTGCCCGCCGCGAAGACGACGACCGCCCCGGCCTCGATCGCCGCACGGTAGACCTGCTCCGAGGGCGTGCCGGGCAGGAGGACGTCCGGGCCGCCCCACGAGCACGAGATGACGTCCGCGCCGTCGGCGACCGCGTCCTCGAACGCGGCCATGAGCTCGACGTCGTAGGCGCCGGACTGCCCCGAAACGGAGTTGTAGAACACCTTGTAGTTCATCAGGCGCGCCCGCGGCGCCACGCCGTTCAGGATCATCGGAGCGCCGGCGATCTCGAACGCCGTCGTGAGGTTGCCGGCGGAGATCCCCGCGCAGTGCGAGCCGTGGCCGCGGTGGTCGTCCGGATCCGCGGAGTCAACGGTCGTGTCGACCGGATCCGCCTCCCGGAAGTAGGCCCGCGCCGCGATCACCTTGGCCGTCGTGAACGCGGCCTCGCCGAGCGGGTAGCCTGGCAGCACGGAGAACCCCGCCGGATCGAACATCGGGTTGTCGATGTCTATCCCGGTGTCGATGATCGCGACGTTCACGCCCTCTCCGGCGTCGTCGAGGCCGCCGACCTCGCACCAGAGCGCGTCGGCGTCGATCGCGTCGAGCGAGTGGGCGAGGCTCGGCGAGGCTCGGACCGTGTCCGCTGGCCGCACGCGCGCGACGCCCGGCATCCTCTCAAGCACGTCGGCGTCGACCCCGCTGACCGCCGCGCCGCTGTAAAGGACGCGGTAGGTCCGCTCGATTCGGGCGGCCGGCGCCGCCGCGGCGAGCGCCCTCGAGAAACGCTCCATGGCCGCATCGAGGCGCGCGAGGTGCGCCCGCGAGGCCCGGCTGCCGAGGTCCAAGCGCCCCCTCGGATCGCGGGGCACGGGCGCTTCCCGCGAACGCGCCGCGGCGACGAGCGAAGGCGTCTCGAGCTCGACGAAATGCCGCTGCGCCTCGGCGGGTCGCGCGAGGCCCGCGGACAGGACGGCTATCAGGAGCGGAAGTTGTCCTTTGATTGTCATGCGATTCGATGCGATATAATAGCACCTCCGCGGCCGTGTCGAGAAAGGACCTCTCGTGTCGGACATCATGTGGGCGCCCTGGAGGATGGAGTACATCACCGGCCCGAAGGCCGAGGGGGGCTGCGTGCTCTGCCGCGCCCGGGACGCGACGCGCGACGCGCGCCCCTCCCTCCTCGTCCTCGCCGCGCGCCCGACGGCGTTCGTGCTCATGAACCGGTTCCCGTACTCGCACGGCCACATCATGATCGTGCCCCGGCGCCACGTCGCGAAGCTCGAGGCGCTGACCGGCGAGGAGCGCGACGGCCTGTTCCGGCTGGTCGTGGACGCGCAGGCCGCGCTCACGCAGGCCCTCTCCTCGCACGGCCTGAACATCGGGATGAACCTCGGGAAGGTCGCGGGCGCGGGCATCGACGACCACCTGCACGTCCACGCGGTGCCGCGCTGGGACGGCGACACGAACTTCATGCCGATGCTCGCCGACGTCCGCGTCATGGCGCAGCACCTGGACGACACCTACGCCGCGCTGCGGGCCCGCTTCGCGCCGCTCGACGAGGACGCGCCATGAGCCGCCCGGCCTCAAAGCCCCGCAGCCCTCTTCGGCTCCTCGCGATCGCCGCCCTCGTCGCGGCCGCCCTGTGGTCCGGGCTGATGTTCGCTATCGCGAACGACGACTGGGTCGTGATCCGCTGGCCGACGATGCCGTGGAACGCGGCCCCGAGCACCGCGCTCTTCGAGGCGCGCCTGAGCGCCGTGATGTTCGTGAGCGCGTTGATCGGCGCGTCGGCAGCTTCGCTCGCGTGGTGGCGCGCGAGCTCTCGCCTGAAGCGGAGGTTCGCCGCCGAGGGCGCCCGCTCGGAGCGGATGGAGTCCGAGCTCGAGGCGCTCGGGAGGCTCGTGTCGACGGCCCGGGATCGCGACAGGGCGCCCCGGGACGGCGACGAGCAGATGGGGAGGCGGAATTGAACCGACGAGGAAGAGCTCGCATCGTCCAGGCGCTCGCCGCGGCGGCGATCTTCGCGTGCTGCGCCGCGTGCCATTCGCCGAAGCACTCGCAGCGGTTCTTCGCGAAGGCCGCGGAGGACGATCCGATGCTCGAGCTGCTGCACGAAACCGCGCTCTACTCCGTGTACTTCGACCACACCCTGCGGCGATGCGTGCTGCACTCGGCCTACGCCTGGGGAGAGAACGGCGGCGGCGGCGGCGGCGCGGGGATCGGCGTGGCGCTCTTCCCGTGCGATCCGGCGCGCCTCAAGGCGCGCTCCTGGGAGCTCCGGGAGGCGATCGAGAGAGGCAGGGAGCTCGTCCTCCCGACCGCGACGCCGCCACCAGCGGCGCCGGCGCAGAACGCCGCGGCGGCGCCCCCGAAGGCGCCCCTCGGCGACGGAAGGTGAACAGGATGCCCGGACCAAACGACGACACGCCGGACCGCAGCGCGACCGGCCGCCTGAAGTCGCTCATGGGAGATCTCAAGCTGCCGCGGGAGATCGCGAACCACATCCTCTCCCAGATCGACGAGACGAAGCACGCGGCGCTCGCCGTCATCGCGAAGGAGATGCGGATCTTCCTCGAGAAGACGAACCTCTCGGACGAGCTCGCGCGGCTGCTCACGCAGCTCTCGTTCGAGATCAAGACCGAGGTCCGCTTCGTCCCCAACGAAAAGGGCGGCAAGCTCGGGCTCGTGCCCAAGGTGAAGATCTCCTCGCCCAAGGTGAAGAAGGACGATCAGGACCAGAAGGACGAGATGAACGAGGGGGACGAGCGCGACGGGGAGGATCCCACGACCTAGGAGCCTGTTGCGCATAGACGCTCCGCAAGATCGACAAGCCTGAAGCCGAGTGCGAAGATCTCGGCATGACGAAGAGTTATCGGGAGTGGACGCCGACGCC
>JALNZK010000073.1 GCA_023229365.1 Pseudomonadota bacterium
CGGCCGGGGGGGCCGCCTTCGTCACGCCCGTCGCCTCCCAGGCGTCGGGGTAGAGGTCGTAGACGAGCGGCACGACGCGCCGGCCGTGCCACGCGCCGGTCGCGACGAGGACGAGCGGGAGGAAGAACGGGTTGGTCGTGGGCACCAGGAAGCGATCCGATAAGAAGGCGGCACGGATCGCGGTTCTGGCCGGAAAGACGCCCATGGCGCCCGCGCGGGCTGCCGCACGGCCGAGCGGCCCTCGGTGCATCAGGTCGCGCCAGCGCTCCGGAGAAAAGAGGCTCTCGGTGCGGGCGCTCTGCCCCCCGGCCTCGAGCGAACGGACGAGGCGCTCCATGGGACCGCCGCCGACGCAGGAGAAGATCGCGACCTTCTTCATGTCAGGCCTGATATCTCATCGCGAGCTCCGGGCCAATCGCGGCTCCCCCTCTTCACACCAGATTGGACACAACCCGACCCCCCGCAAGTCTCCCCCCGACAACCCCGAGCTCTCCCCCCGACAACCACGCGCTCTCCGATCGACAACCCCGGGTTCTCCCCCCGACACCCCCCGCGCAGGATCTGCGCGGGCTGGGCTAGATCCGCCGTGGCGTCAACCACGGCGGAAACCCGGCGCCATTCCCCCGGCGGGGTCGATCCCCCGCCGGGTCCGGCCCAGCCCGGGCGGATTCCGCCCGGGGAAGGACGAGATCATCGCGGACCTGGAGCTGGCGCTGCGCGTGCGGGGCAATTCAGTATCCAGAGCCGATGGTCAAGGAATGCTCTCGCCACCGCACAAGGTCAGGATGGTGTTCACGAGGGACTTCAGCTCGACGCATTGTGAGACGGCCGCCGAAAGGTCATTGTCTCGAAGGATCCGTCCCGCGTCGCGCGGCTTGATATAGGACTTCCTTTTCTTGCCCGTGCGAAAGACCTCTTTGATTCGATGGGCGGGAGGCTTCTCGTGATTCACCTGCTCCGGAGATCCCTTCGGTGCGGATTTGTTGCTGCCCGCGAGGTGCTGAATCGACGGCCAATAGGGCAAGAGCCAGGCCTCGAAATCGTACTGGGCCGCGTGAGGGTGAAACCTCGGCTCGCCGCCGACCCACTCCCTCATCTTGGCGGCGGCGTCCCGCGCATCTTCGAACGCCGGCGGACGGCTCCCGGTGTAGACGTCGGTCAGCGCGATGACGTGATCGGCCCCGTCGCGAAGCAGGCCTTCCACAAGGCGTCGCAGCTTCCCGCCGGTGGGTATCCGGCCGTCGTAGGACAGGGGATCGATCCTGGGCATGCGGCCTTCGAGCCGGGCCTCGAGGAGCCTCTTCAGGTGGGGCAGGAACACCCGCTCGGTCTTTCCTTCGACGACCAGGGCGATCTTCATGACCGACCTCCCATCCTCCCCATCCGCCAGACCTCGTCGAGGCCGTAATCTTCGAGCCACCCGTCGAGGTCCATGGAGTCGGCCCATCTCGCGGTCGCGCTGCCGTCCTCGCAAACGTCCATCACGACGACCTCTTCCGGCTTCAGGAAACGGACCAGCCGGTCCGAGTGCGTGGCCACCACCAGCTGCGTCCGCGCCGAAGCCTCCCGCATGACCTCCGCGATGATGCTCAGCTGCTCGGGGTGCAGGCTGACCTCGGGCTCGTCGATCATGGTCACGGTGGAGAGCCCGGGGCTCTGAAGCAACGCAACCAGCCACAGGAACCTGAGCGTTCCCTCGGAGAGCTCGTGCGCGTAGAACGGCTTTCCGAAGGACTTGTCCTTCCAGGTCATGGCCAGCATCCCCGCGGCGACGGGCGGGAAGCCCAGCGCGTCGAACTCCCCGAACGCGGCCTTGAGGGTGTCTTCTATCGCCTCGTACCGGTCCGGATCGCTCTCCCTGAGGTAGTAGAGATACGGGACCAGATCCTCCCCGTCGGCGCCCGGCAGGATCGCCGGCTTCATCTGCTGCGGCGTCTTCACCGGGGCGCGCGGGCCGACGTCCAGCACGTGGTACTTCGTCGCCGAAGCCATGAGCCGGCGCAGCTCCTCCGGGTATTTGAACATCTTGGGCACCTGGAAGAGCGACGTCTCCAGGGGGCTGTGCTCCCAGTCGGGCCGGACGAGGCCCTTCCCGTCCACTTTGTAGTACTTGATGTCGCCGTCGACGGAGTCGATGTGCTTGAACGGCTGCTCATACCCCTGCCTGGCCTGGGTCAACGTCTCGCGGGAGATCGAGTACCCGGTCTCCTTGGGCGACAGCTCGAGCGCGTAGTCGAGCGGCTCGTCGTTCGGAACGCTCATGCTCAGCTGGAAAGAGATCGATCGCGCCCTGTCCCGGGTCGAGAGGCTCGCCAAGCCTCCCATGCCGTTCAACGTGCCGTTCAACTTCCCCCCGGCCGAGGCCGAGAGGAGCGAGAACGCATCCAGCAGCGAGGACTTCCCCACCCCGTTGGCGCCTAGGAGCACCATGATGGGCCTCATTTCGATGTCGACATCCATCAGTCTCCTGAACCCCTGGATGTGGATGCGGTTCATCTTCAACATCGCGTTACCTCCGCGTGGCGCTCGGTCTTCATCCTACTTGCCGGCTGAGCGGCACACAACTCCTCCTCGCGCCACGGCCTTCTGGCAGCACGCCGGTTGGGTGGTGCGGGTAGCCGCAGACGACCTCGACGTCCCAGCCGTTCTGCGAGAGGTGCGTCGCGAGCTCGCGCACCATCACCGAGGTGGGGTGGATTTCAGGGGGGAAGACCTGGGTGGAGATCAGGATGCGGGGCATGGTGTCAGCCTATCAGCAGCCGTTGCGTCAACCACGGCGGAAACCCGGCGCCATTCCCCCAGCGGGGTCGATCCCCCGCCGGGTCCGGCCCAGCCCGGGCGGATTCCGCCCGGGGAAACTGGTGGACGCGGAGGCGTTCAATATGCTGCGCAAGGTCAACAACCAGGTCAAGGCCCAGGTCGCCTTCGATCCGAAGCTGAAGGAGCGCTTCACCACCGTGGCGGAGTACTTCGCGAACGCGAAGCGGAAGGCCCCGATGCCGGAAGAGGTGTGAGGATCATTTGCTACGATTGGGCGTGTGGCGGCCACACGCTTCTTCAATCACTTCGCGAAGCCCAGAATAGAAGACTTCACCATCAAGGCGACGAGTGACCGTTGCTCTTGCAGCACGGCCCATTTCATCCAGCTTTTCTGGGCTGATCAGAGCGGACCGCATGGCATCTGCCAGTGCTTGCTCATCGCCTGACTTGAAAACGAAACCGTCTTCCCCTGCGGTGACAAAATTGGCGTTTCCTCCCGAATCACCAACCAAAACGGGTTTGCCGAGCGCCATCGACTCCAGTGTGGTATAGTCGAGAGCGTCCACCCACTCGGAAGGGTTCACGACCAGCCGCGAAGACCGTATCAACTCTCTCAGCCTGCCGCCCCACCGGATCTGCGTGTCGATCTCAATTCTGTCAGTCAATCCGTACTCGACTACTTGTCGACGAAAACCGGCAAGCTGTGTTTCCACGGTTACCCCGGCGACGAATAGTTTTTCGCCGGGAAGGTGTCGCAGCGCCCCTACCAGCGTCCAGACCCCTTTCGGGGGAACGATACCTCCGTAAAAAAGGATCGGTCCCTCTCCGAACCCTCGTCCCGTACGAATCGCAGACACATTCAAAGGGTGGGGAAGAACACGAATCCGAGTTTTCTCGATACCCACTGTTGCAGATACGAACTCGCGATTCGCTTCGGTGGGAACAACGTAGATTGTCGGAGTCCAGGGGACTCGCATCAGTGATGTGGTCAACGTGCGAGCGATAGCACCATAAACTGACCACGACAGCCGGCGATCGCACACGAAGCGCGCACCGTGGAAGTGCAGTCCTCCAGCGCATCTAGTGCAAACCGTCTTTTCCTTGATATTGTAGAATTGCCCTTGCGTGCACCAAGGTCGGTAGTCCACCAGCCACTGGACCACGGGAAGGCGACACGAGCTCAATTCCTGGAGCACGGAGGGCGTGAGCTGGTACTCGGGCTTGAGAACTATCGCCACATCGGGACGGAACTCCCGCACAGCTTCTCTAACCGCACGGCGTGCTGGAAAAGAATAGATTCCATACGCAGCCCACTTCAGACGATTCGAGAGGGCAGCTCCATCGAAAACGGTCGAGTCGAAACCATCCACCCGGAAATGAACAGAACGCGGATCACCTGGTTCATCAGTCGAGGTTCGTGAGGTTAGGACAGCGACGCTGTCGCCGTGATCGAGCAGGGATTTCTCGATACCGAACAGGACCCGCATTGCCCCGCCACGCATCTGATACAGTTGGTGGACGAGCAACACTCTCATCCCGGTGTCTCCCCTCCAAGCAGCGCATCGACCGTCAGATCGACCGACTCCTCAAAAGAGAAACGCGGGGTCCAACCGCTGGAGCGCAGCATCCCGACATCTGCCACAAGCACCTCTGGCTCCCCTTTTCTTCGAGGTAAGGCGCCGAAGCCCAGCCGCTCCAACCCATCCAGACGTCTACCGACCCGCTCTGCGATCCAGCGAACCGAACGTCCTTCTCCACGTCCGATGTTGACGGCGCGACCGTGCAGGGGCGGGGTCGTTGCGAGATGGAACAGCGCCCTCACGACGTCTTCCACATGAAGAACGTCCCTTACCTGTGTTCCGTCAGAGAGCTCGGCGATGCCGCCGCCTACCAAGTTGCCCACGATCGAGGGGATGAGTCGGTGGCCCGGTTCTCCAGGGCCCATCACGCCGAAAAGGCGGGCTCTCACCGATCTCTTCGTTTCAATCCGCGAGTCCAGCGATTCGAGCAACGAATCAGCGGCGTTCTTGCTCCAGGCATACAAGGTCCGATCCGTCCGCGCGCCATCTTTCTCGCTGATGGGCTTCTCGCTGCCCTGGTATTGCGACATGGAACCAGCCTGCACCAGGGTGCAGCCGGGGTTCATCAGCGCGTGCAGATGACCGGGAAGCCGCACGTTCAGATCCACGAAGTCACAAGTGCTCTCCGAAGAAGTAGGGCTGATTCCAATCGCAGCCAGGTTGACGATGTGCGTCGGCTGCGCGGCGGCCATCAGCGATTCGACCGCGCCAGCTGATCTCAGATCGGCCTCGCAGTATTTCTCGTTTGGTGACGGGTGTGGCTTGCCAGTAACGGTGGATGGCTCGATCGCGCACACGACCTCTTCGCCATACTGCCGGAGGAGCGATCGCAGATGCCTGCCGATGAAACCGTCGGCGCCCGTTATCAACCAGCGTCGTTGTTCTCGCCCCATCAAGTGTTCCTAACTGACATTCATGTACTTGTTGATCTGCTCCACGGAAGTGCTTTCCATGGCTCCAGGCGAGAAACCCTTTTCAAGCGCCATACGATACCAGTCCGCGGTCCATGCGACAGCGGTGCGCGTTTCCAGCCTGGGTTTCCATCCCAGGCGTTGTCTGGCGCGCTCACTGCTGAGCCTTAGCAACCTGGCTTCGTGAGGGGGCTCGCCGTCCGGTGAGTTCGAATCCCAGCTTCCGCTTCCCCACCTTTCAAGGAAGATGCTCACGAGATCCTTCACGCTCAGCTCCTCACCCGCTGTCGGCCCGAAGTTGTAAGCGTCGGAATACTTCTGCGGCGCGTCGAGAAGTCGTGCACCGAGAAGCAGGTAGCCCGCGAGGGCATCGAGCACGTGTTGCCACGGTCTGAAGGACGTGGGGTTTCTCACTTCGATGGCTCTTCTATTCGAAAGCGCCCTGACGCAATCCGGAATCAGTCGGTCCAGTCCCCAATCGCCCCCGCCGATGACGTTTCCCGCCCTACTCGTTGCACAACCCACGAGTCGCCTCCCGGGTGCGTTGAAGAAGGACCGCCTATAGGATGCAACGGCGAGTTCCGCAGCGCCCTTGCTCGCGCTGTAGGGGTCGTGTCCACCCATGGGATCGTTCTCGCGGTAAGAGAACTCCCACTCCTTATTTTCATAACACTTGTCGCTGGTGATTATGACCGCGGCCTTGGCCGAATCTGTCACGCGGATGCATTCGAGCAAATTGACGGTGCCAAGTACGTTGATGTCGAAGGTTTCTTTGGGAGTGTCGTAAGACTGTCGGACGATCGCCTGTGCTGCGAGATGAAAGACGATCTCCGGTCTTGTTTCTTTGAACAGCTTCAGGAGGCCATCCGCGCTTCTGATGTCTACGACCTCGTGACGAATTCTCTTTTCCAGCGCACACAGTTCGAAATGTGATGGTTTCGTTTCCGGGGGAAGCGCGACACCCACAACTTCGGCGCCCAGTTCCGCAAGCCACAATCCGAGCCACGACCCCTTGAACCCCGTGTGCCCGGTCAGCAGGACTCGCTGGCCTTTGTATTTTTTTGATAGCAAGTCGCGCATCACCATATTCTCCACGGTGCCTTGTCGGCGTTCCAGGCCTCGTTGAGCATCGTCCAGTCGCGCGGTGTGTCCACGCATTGCCAGAAGTCATCGTGACGGAAAATCGCGAGCTCGCCGTCCGTTGCGGCCGTCTCCATGGGCTTTCGCTCCAACATCGTCGCGTCGTCCAGGCCCAACAAGTAGCGATCTATGTACTCCCGCCGAAACACCATGTAGCCGCCGTTGATGTGGCGTTCCGTCGCAAGCGGCTTTTCCCTCATGGACACGACCCGGTCGTCCACGACCTCAAGCTCGCCGAACCGGCTCGGGGAGATGACGCCCGTGATGGTCTGCAGCTTGGAGTGATCTCGATGGAACCGCTCGAGGGCATTGAGGTCCACGTTGCTCACGCCGTCGCCGTACGTCAGCATGAAGTCGTCCCCGGTCAGGTGCTTCACGATTCGCTTGAGGCGACCGCCCGTTCCGGTATCCTTTCCGGTCTCGACGAGCGTGACCTTCCAGTCCATTTCAGAGCAGTCGTTGAGGATCTGAATCGAGTGCGTCGCGCCCAGTCGAACCGTCAAGTCCGACTCCATGGCGTGGTAGTTGAGGAAGTATTCCTTTATCTTCCAACCCAAATGTCCAAGGCACAGGATGAAATCGTTGTATCCGAAGTGGGAGTAGTGTTTCATTATGTGCCAGAGGATGGGGTGGTCGCCAACTGTTACCATGGGCTTTGGTATCAGATTCTCGGACACCTCCCGAAGTCGAGTGCCCTGGCCACCGCATAAAATGACGACTTGCATGTTCTGCTCCTATATCATGCTGTATTTCTGATGCGCGTCGAAGATGGATTCTCCTCAATATCGTATCGCCATCCCTTCATATATGTCTCTTCGAAGAAAACAATATTCTTCTTCATTGGAAACGGAAAACAGTAAATATCCCATCAATCTGAGTTTCTTAATAGCTTCTTTCGTTTTTCTCATCCCAATACCTGGAAATCGATGGTGAAACTCGACGAGAATCTGCTTGGGTCTGATGTTGGAATTCTCTAAGTCTCCTATTACATTATATTCGGCACCTTCAATGTCCATTTTCAGAATATCAACATTGTTGTGCCCCAGTTCATTCATTATGGTGACAAGCCTCTTCACCGGCACAGTTATGACTTTGCCCATAGTTGAGGGTCTGTCAAGCATAGTATGAGATACATGTTCAGGATTTTCGGGTGGATGAAAAGAAGCCAAACCGTCAAATGCGGCAATTCCGAACTCATGCATGATGAACTTGCTTGGAAACCTTTGCTTATCTACCCACTCAATTGACCTTGGTGTCGGGTCGAACGCATGAATGGTAATACCATATCTCTCTATCAATTCAATATCGAATGATGCATCCTCTCCCACACCGAACGAATAAACGACCGAATCAGCATCGATACCGTTCGCAGCAACGTCCCAACCGCCGTACTCCTGCGATCCAAACCTCTTTTTTTCACACCATA
This sequence comes from Pseudomonadota bacterium, assembly GCA_023229365.1. Lineage (NCBI taxonomy): Bacteria > Pseudomonadati > Pseudomonadota > Pseudomonadota bacterium. Next base: position 7,818 of record JALNZK010000073.1, read on the forward strand.
TTTCAGGCTGTATGAATATACTGTTACCTTGGGCAATTTCAAGGTATCTTTTCAGTCTTGCCACGTGTCTTCTTTTGATTTTCTTCATGCCTGTCATGCCACTACTCTTCAAATTCTCTATCAGTGTTCTCATGTTCCTTTTTCTCAATACGGTAATACCACCAACCAACTCCAGCAGGCTATTCGCCCAGGTGTCGGGCGTGTATCCTACTATTAGATTTTGACCCTTGCGGCCCATCTCAAGGCGTTCGTCGTCAGACAGCGAAGCCACCTTTTTCATCAGCATTGTAAGTTCGCTGGTGTCGTTGGGATCGAACACGAACCCGTTCTCGCCGTGCTCGACCAGGTCCGGCACACAGCCGCAGCGATTCGAGACGATCACCGGCGTTCCCGCGGCCATCGCCTCGTTGACGACCAAGCCCCACGGCTCGGACAGACTCGGCAGCAGCATGCACCCGGCGCGCTGATAGACCTCGGGAAGGGCGTCGTAGCCCAGAAAGCCGGGGAAGATCACCTTTCCCGCGTTGAGTCGCGCCGCCCTGGCGCGAACCTCGGCGTCCTGCGGCCCTGACCCGCACATCACCAGGGGCCAGGGGGCGGGGTTTGAGTTTCGGCAGTAATCCTCGTACGCGTCCAGCATCGCCGGCAAGTTTTTCTCGGGCGAGAATCGGGTGACCGACAGAAAGTACGGACCCTGGGGCAAAGCCGGGTTCGAGAGTTCGCGCGGAGCGGCGAAGTGATCGTTGTCCACCACGTTGCCGCAGACCTGTATTCGCTCTTCCTTGACACCTAATTTCAATAAGTACTCCTTGCTTCGCTGCCCGGTGCAAGCAACACCATCGAACAGGCTGCGAAGCAAGAAGCTCTTTGCTGTTTCTACCGACCGCTTCCTGGGGTGATCCAGTTCTGTCGTAACAAACGTGGTCAGGGACGTTTTTCGTGTGACCCGCGCCCACGCCGCGGAAACCCTGTCCCATTGATTGGAGTAGCCTGTTACCACCACGACATCGGGCCGGATTTTAGCGAGTTGCCGCATCATGCGCAACGTCACCAGCGACCCGGGCAAATCTTCCATCACCGCATTTTCAAAGAGGGTTATGCGCTTATAGTTGGTGTCATCCGTCCTATTCCACGGATACCTCCCCATCTTCGAGGCGACTTCGATGACATCGAGATCAATATCTTCCGCAGCCGCAAGCTTGCTGTACCTAGCATGATGATATGGACCAACGTTAGGTATTGACCATGCGATCTTCATTATTGATCTCCGTGTCCGATGCTTTCTCAACCGATGCTACTGATTCCTTGTCATACAAACCCACGAGGTACCAGACAACAACAAAACTAGTTCCTGGTCCGTAAGGATGTGCATATTCCAACGAACTGGTGATCAATCCCATCAGCAGCAGCCACAGTGCCGCCCTTGCATAGCTATGAGTAATTTTCGTGATTCTCAATACTCTATTGCCGCAATACACCCACAAGTACAGATAAAGCAGGATCAAAGGAAGCCCGCCCAATAATCCCCACTTCGCTAATTCGTTTATTGCATAGGCATGAGGCAGACCTCGTTCTTTAGATCGGTATTCATGGCTTCCGAAAGCGATATTTCTGGCAATACTATCAACTGCTGTTACTGCCACTTCCAATCTGCCCGAGCTGAAATAGTCCAAGTCACCTGAAACGCGCCCTACAATAATAGACTCCTTCACGAACTCGACCGGCTCATATGTGTAGCCCAATGCGATGCTCGAAGCGAGAATTCCTCCAGAAACAACGTAAAGAAGTGCCAGCCTTCCCTGGTATCGCCCTCGGAACACAGATAGAACCAAGTACAATAAAGAAACAACAAAGAAGGCCAGCAAGCCGGCCCTGTTTCTGATCGAAGCAAGCGCTGCCACCGCTGCCCCTATCAATGCAAGGTGTATCGATATGCTCAACAACTTGCTTGATGTTATCCTTTCGAACATCATGAACACAGACAGGACCGCGGCCACGGCAATCGTCGGCCCAAGCTGGTTCTTTCCCGCAACCAGGTACTGCGCCGAAATCATCAGCCCGGTGCCATGAAAGAATGCCGACGCGAGTCCTACAGAAACCGCAGCTATGACGTACAAGTAGATGTACGCAACAAGCCACTTTCCATCCAGTCTGACGACGTTTGAGATGAACAAGACACCCGTCGGAACTAACAGATGTTGCACATAGTAAATGCTAGGCGTTTCGGACTCGATCGAGTAGAGAAGTGTCCCTATTGTCGAGAAGGCCACTGCAGTAAGCATGACTTTCAGAAGCGGACTTGGTCGTTTCAACCTAAGGATGCTAAAAGCAAGCAGCAAACCGAATACAGAATATGTTCCAATACTAAAAGAAGAAAAGATCATTTCCTCGGAAATAAAGAACTGAGATACCACGGCATTCAATGTACCCACCAGCAGAAGAACCTTGGGAACGATGCCGACTCCGCCAGTGCTGCCTTTTATCATATTTTCGTATAAAACGAACAGAAGTTAGAAATTAGAAGTTTTGCTGTAACGCATTATAAACGGTCTTTTGCATTGGTATCGAATTAGGAAGAAGAGAACGATATTGCTGAGGTATACAACACACTTCATTATCGGTGAAAAAAAGTAGACGTCCTATGCAAAAATGCTAGTTTGAAAATCGATTTTAAAAATACAGATGGTTTGTCCATCGACAAATTAAGAGAATATTTGAGCACACTAACAATCATAGCAATTTCAACCACAATGAAACCCAAAAGCACCATATAAAGACGGTACTTCAATCCCAACAACGAAATAACAAGACCAAAAACAGCCACAATTGAATACAACACCGTCAGCCGCTGGTGCCTGTTGATCGCCGAAGGCACCACGAAGCTCGTGTACCAGAGGCTCCGGAGCAACACCAGGCCCAGGAACCCCCAGAACAGCGCCATGTCCAGCTCCACCTTCCCCTGCGTCCACTTCCCGAACACCCACGGCCCGAAGATCGCCAACCCCCCCACCGCCACCAACCCCAACCAGAACGATGCCTGGCAGGATACTCGATGAAGCTTCCGAAGCAGCTCCATATTCCCCGCCCCCCAGGCCATCGACACCTCCGGGTAGAACGCCTGGTTCACCAGGTCGAACACCCGCGTCACGAGGTTGGTCAGCGTCCGCAGCGAGCTGAACAGCACCACCGCCACCGGCCCGATGATCACCCCGATGCCGATGACGACCCCCTGGTTGATGACCGTCTGGCCCGCCGGCATGGCAACGAACGACAGCGACGGCGACAGGATGCGCTTGAGCTCCGTCCTGTTCGCGTGCCGCGCGCCGAGCTTGAGCCACGGCACCACGACCCTCAAGTCGACCATCATCGTCAGCGCCGCCGCCACCCGGACCGCCAGCATCGCCAGCGCCGCGACGAACGGGCCCTCGCCCGAGAGCAGCACCGCCACGAGCGCCCCGAAGTCGGCCAAGAGCGCCGCGTTCGAGTACACGATGCCGCGGTGGTACCTGCCCTCGCATCGGTACCCCGCCATGAAGAGCCCCATCAGGAACCCGATGACCACGTAGGCCACGAAGACGAGCACGACGAGCCGCAGCTCGTTGCCCGTGATCCGGGACAGGCCCATCCAGCCCTCGAGCGGCAACACCCAGGCCACGACGGACGCGAGCCCGACCAGCACGACGGAGATCAGTCCGATCGCCACCGCGGTCGTCTGGTAGGTCGAGAGCGCCTTGTCCCGCTCTTCCCGCGCCACGAACATCGTCATCTCGTTCGCCGCCGCCTGCGCAAAGCCCAGGTTCCCGAGCGAGAAGTACGCGAGCAGCGAGTAGAGGATGAGCCACTCGCCGTACATCTCCGTGCTCCACGCGTGCAGGAAGAGCGGAACGGAGACGAACCGCACCAGCGTGACGATCATCATCTCCAGCGACTTCGCGGCGCCGACCTTCAGGATGCGTGAACGGATTGACATCGTTCTTTGGTCAGAAGACTCAGTGGTGTTCAGGTTCGAGGGAGTTACTTGTGGTCATCTATTCGGGAACAGGTCAGGAGCTCCAGTGTCTACGGAGCATCGGTGGTGACATCACCCGCCTCCGCCTTCCTCGACTTCCTGGACCTGTTCAACACGTCCTTGTTGAACTGCCCCATGATGTCGTTCTGACCGTAGAACGCGATCTTCCCCACCTTGTTCAGCTCCTCGATGCGCTTGAGCAGCCGCCCCTTGATCTCGTAGATCTCCTGCGTCTCCCGCGGCACGGTCGCCACCGAGACCTCCTGCGTCGCCTGGGATCCGTCCAGGCTCGCGCGCGCCGCCTTCATCAGCAGCGACGCCTTCTCCCCGCCGAAGAACGGCATGAGCCGCTCGTCGATCGCCTCGACCGCCGGCGCCACCTTCTCCAGGTACATGGCGATCTTCGGCGTGGACTGGCCCAGCGCGTGGCCCGCCTCGAACGACTCCAGCGTCACGCCCGGCACCTTCTCCCGGCCGAGCACGATGGACGCGCCCAGCCGCACCTTGCCGATGAGCTCCTTCGCCGCCGCCCGGGCCGCGCGCTCGTCCGCCGTGGTGCCCTTGGCCGCGATCCTCGCCTCCGCCTGCTGCGCGACCTTCGAGCCGAGCGCCTCCACCAGCGCGTCGATCTCCGCCGTGGCGTCCGCGGTCCAGCCGCACGCGGCCAGCGCCGCGGCGTGGTTGCGGGCCAGCCCCGCGCTCACCACGCCCTGATCCCGCAGCCCTTCCCTCGGCTCCTTCATCCCCTTCTTCACCAGGTTCATGTCCAGTTCCGCCATCTCATACCTCCGCGACTGGCCTTTTGGCCGGGCAATTCCGGCGGCGAAACCATCGCATGAGCGTTGAACGGCGGCAAAATGAATTCCGATCTCATGGTAAATAAATCCGCTGTGATCGAAAGGGTCGATCCTGGGGGCCTTTTGCCGCGCTCCAACCCCTCCCGCCCTTCGGGCACCCTCCAACCCCTCCCACCCTTCGGGCACCCTCCCCCACGGGGGGAGGGAAAGGGGATGCCCCTGCGGGGGCATCGAGGGGGGAGGGAAAGCGGATGCAAAGCTTCTTCAACAGCGCGGCCACGATGGCCTGGGGAAACGGCTGATCCGGTGCCTGAGTAGCTCATGATGGGTGCCAGAGTAGCCGATTCGACCGCTGGAGCAGCCCTTCGCGAGTGCCCGAGTACCTCACCCCTGGCCCCTCTCCACCTGAACGGTGGCGAGGGGAACAGCTGATCCGGTGCCAAAGTACTTCATGACGAGTGGCCGAGTACCGCGTGACGAGTGCCCGAGTACCGGTTTCGAGTGCCCGAGTACCGTGTGACAAGGCAAGGGGGTCAAGACCCTCCACATGACACTTGCCAACGCGAGGGCGAGAGCCTCGAACATGCTGGGGTCGGGACCACTTACTTTTCCTCGCGCGTCCGGAGATGAGCGTCTCCCCGTGCCGGCCGATGGCCTTCTCGAGGCCCGCGAGTTGTCACTTGCGGCCCTTATCCATTCCCCAGCAAGTCCTCGACTTCCGCCAACACCGCCTTCGCCATTTCGATCACTTCGAGCGCGTCCTCGCGGCCCGGCATGCCGTCCACGATTGAACCCGGAACCGCATCGGGGTAACGGGTCCACAAGTAGTAGGTATCCAGCGCTTCCTCGAGATCGGGTCGAACAACCGCCAGGAATCCCTCGGGGAGGTGACGAAACAGCTCCGCCATCGAGTGGGTCCTCGGCGGGGCGACCTCTTTGTTCTGCGCGATCACCGCCTTGAGCGCCTTCTCCACCGCCTGCTGTGCGTGGAAGCAGGCCTTCCCCGCCATGTCCGCCGCCATGACGACCTCTGCGGCGCGCAGATCCTCGCGGGCGAACGCCAGCCAACGGCTAGTGCTCTCTTTCAAAGACAACCCTTCCTTTGGCCATGATCTCGTCGCGGAAGAACGGCCGCGCTTCTCGAAGGCTCTCCACCTCTTCGGGCGTGTACACGATGATGTCCATGGCGCTGCGAGGCTTGAGAAGGCGCCTCACCTTCCGGTTCCTGGTCCAGAAGTCGTCATCCGTCCGCGCGATAACCGAGATGTCGATGTCCGAGCCGGCGGTCGCGTCGCCGGTCGCGAGGGAACCGAAGAGAATGACCTTCTCCGTCGCCTCCCAATCGACGAGAATTCTAAGGCACCGCTCCAGCTCTTCTCGAAGCAGCAACGCACCCATCTCGACGTTGTCACCCGCTGTTTCCACTGTTGCCATTCTAACACCGCACGTTCGCCGCCGCCATCTCCAGCGACTTCGCGGCGCCTCACCCCTGGCCCCTCTCCACCTGGACGGTGGAGAGGGGAACAGCTGATCCGGTGCCCGAGCGGCGTGCCTCGAGTTGGTGTCCGCCTTCGCTCGCTGGAAGCGAGCTATGGCGTGATCTTGGACTTCGAGGTCGATCGAGCCGATGCGCGGGGCGCGTAGGCGGACGTTCTTTTTTGACAACGGTGCCCCGGCCGCGCTCAGACAGTCCTCGCAATCTCCGAGGATGCTCCGGCGTCTTCGAGAGAGAAATTTAAAAACAGTTGTTTCACGGTGAAGAGCGACTGCCCCCAAGGGTGGGGTGGAGGCGGGGCAGGCCCCGCCTCGGTGAAGAGAAGACGCCGGAGCGTCCTCTCCGATTGCTGCGGAACTCGCGCGGCACTCGCCCGGTGAAGATGGCCTCGGGGAATTCTCTCCATGGTCTGCGAAACTCGGCACGACCTGGGTGTGCTTGGGGCCGTTGTCGCTTCGCCGCGTGGCGCGGACTAAGCAGGCTCGAGGCGCCGAAACCCGTCGATACCATCCAGGTGTCTGTCATATGAATAGACTACTTCTATTTCGTAGCGTCTGATGATTGCGGCGTGAATGGCGTCGCGTGCGGTTATTCCCGGGTGGATACCGAGAAGAGCTCTTGCATCGGCGACGTCCCTATGCTCGATCGGAATGACCTCTCGGACTACCCGTTCGAATGCATCGAAAAGACGAAAACCATGAACACCCTCAAGGCTGCGTGGCTCCGGCGATGATTTCCTTTTCCATCTCATCCCAGGATCCGACGGGGAGATCCATGGTCTCCAAGGAGTCTACGGCGGCCCGGCGCTCCTGTGCCGTGTGGAGAGAGTAGCGAATTTTCACCGACTCCCCCACGAGGTCGTCCACGGCGCAGTGGCGCCGTTCGGCGATCTCCTTGAGCCGCTGGTACAGCACACGATCGAGGGCCACGCTGACCGTTCCGGTATTGTCTGCCATCATGACCTCCTCAGCCCGATTTTCATCCTACCACGGATTTCGCCCGCGGGAGTGAGACCATGTTCGCTCGCCTAGACCGTTCTCTTTCGCCGATGGTGCCGCGGCCGCGCTCAGACAGTCCTCGGGGTTCCGAGGACTCCTAGTTTGTCGTGCCTCAGACAGTCCTTCTGGCCTGCGGACCGCGTTGCTGTACGAAGTCCTGCTCGCTGGACGAAGCACAGCCGCGGCGACGAAGCGACGCGAAGCGAGCGCAGTCAACTCGGCACGACCCGGGACTCGGAGCCCGCTCGCGAGGCACTAGCCAAGGCTTCGCGAGACAGGACGGCGCGTTCGTGAGCGTTCAAACGACTTCGGCGCCCGATCTTCGGGTTGTTTTTCGGGCAGTTCCACGGGAGCTCACGGAGAAATATTCCGACTTGGCGCTGGGCGTCGGGAGCTCCAACTCGTCCTCGGCGAGCCCCTGCATGTGCATCGCCAGGGCATCCCGCATGTTCTGCTCCACTTCCTCGCGCGTTTTTCCGGTCGCCACGCAACCGGGGAGGTCCGGAGCGTAGGCGGAATAGTTGTTCCCGACCTCCTCAATCACTACGAGAAATCGACTCATCGTCAGCCCTCCGTGCGTTTCTTATTCAAACGAGCCTGCTTGAGCACGCTGTTCAGCGTACCCGGCGCAAGGTCGTCTCCCGGGTGCCCGGCGATGGTCACACGCCCGGACTTCTTGGCGTGTTTGTACTGACGGTGGCTTCCACGCGTCGCCACCACGTACCACCCATCTTTTTCGATCAACTTCACAAGGTCCCGAACTTTCATCGATTGTGGACTCCGTCCACGCCTGGCCTCGAGCGCTCATTCTAGCACGAATTCATGGAAACGGCGGACGGCGTGATCTTGGACTTCGAGGTCGCTCGAGCCGATGCGCGGGGCGCATAGGTGGACGTTCTTTTTTGACAACGGTGCCCCGGCCGCGCTCAGACAGTCCTCGCAATCTCCGAGGATGCTCCGGCGTCTTCGAGAGAGAAACTTAAAAACAAGTTGTTTCACGGTGAAGAGCGACTGCCCCCAAGGGTGGGGTGGAGGCGGGGCAGGCCCCGCCTCGGTGAAGAGAAGACGCCGGAGCGTCCTCTCCGATTGCTGCGGAACTCGCGCGGCACTCGCCCGGTGAAGATGGCCTCGGGGAATTCTCTCCATGGTCTGCGGAACTCGGCACGACCTGGGTGTACTGTACGAAGTCCAGCGCGCTGGACGGAGTACAGCGGCGTCGACGGAGGGCACAGCCTGCGCCCGGAGCCAACTCGCGAGGCGCAAAGGAAAGGGCTTCGGAGGAGAAGCCCATAGGGCTTGGCAATCCTGGCACATTCTACCCCTCGAAGAGCTTGGAGAGCTTTCCCCTCACCTCTTCTTGCAAGGAAGGGCCGAGGGTTCCCAGCTTTCTCCTGATCAGCTCCCTCGGTACGGTTACCAGCCGGTGCAACCGGACCACGGAATCCACGGCGAGCCCGGTGCCGAGCCATTCTGGCGAGTCCTTTCGGATCACCACATCGCTCTCGTGCGGATCGTCCGGGATTCGGCTCGAGATGAACGCGATGATCACGTGTTCGAACCGCCCTATCTTCGAGGTAAGACAGAGCGCGGGCCGCACCTTGGAGGCTGAGAAGTCGTCAAAAGGAAACGGAACGAGCACGATGGTGTTTTTAGTCATCCAGCGGCGCTCCGTCTTCGAAGGTGTAGATGTCTTCCTCCGGGTCGCTCAGAAAAGCGAACGCGGGATTCCTGGAGACGGCCCGCAGCCACTCACTCTCCGACTCGTCGGCGTCCGACGGCTCGTCCTTCGAGGCACGCTCCAAGACGATCCTTATCCGTTGCCCCTCCGTCATCGAGAGCTTGTGCAGCGGTCTCAGCACGCCGTTCTCGTAAATCGCATCGATCGTTTCTCTCATCACGTCCTCCTGACTAGAGGATATCACGATACGGACCATCTCGCCTCGCCTTCCCCATAGGGGTCAAGACCCTCCACATGACACTTGCCCACGCGAGAAGATCACCGGATCAACGCCCCCCAGGCAACACATCCCGCGTTCACTCGATCCCACCAAGGCCCCTCTTCGCCGCGCCTCACCCCTGGCCCCTCTCCACCTGGACGGTGGCGAGGGGAACGGCTGATCCGGTGCCCGAGCGGCGTGCCCCCAAACTTTCCGAAGAGGTGCGATCTTGAACGTCGAGGTCGATCGAGCCGATGCGCGGAGCGCGTAGGCGGATGGTCCTTTTTGCCGCGCTCAGACAGTCCTCGCAATGCAATCTCCGAGGATGCTCCGCGTCTTCGAGAGAGAAATTAATAATCAGTTGTTTCACGGTGAAGAGCGACTGCCCCCAAGGGTGGGGTGGAGGCGGGGCAGGCCCCGCCTCGGTGAAGAGAAGACGCCGGAGCGTCCTCTCCGATCGCTGCGGAACTCGCGCGGCACAGGTCGAGTATTCCACGGATTTCCATGGCCTCGCTCAGACAGTCGTCCAAGGGCGCCTCGCTTGTCGTGCCTCAGACAGTCCTTCCGGCCCGCGGAACGCGTTGCTGTACGAAGTCCTGCTCGCTGGACGAAGTACAGCCGCGGCGACGAAGCGACGCGAAGCGAGCGCAGTCAACTCGGCACGACCTGGGTGTCTCTCTTCGGTTCGACCTGACCGCGTCCCCCGCGCGGGTAAACGGCGCGGCCACGATGAAGAGTGGAGGCCGCTCCGGTGACCCTACGGGCGTCTCGGATTGACGACCTCCAGGTCCGGGACCTTCTTGAAATCCTCGTCCGCGGTCACCAGGGCCGCCTTCCGTGTCAGGGCGGTGGCCGCGATGATCGCGTCGGGGAGCTTGAGGTTCCCCGTGCGCCTCAACGAGATTGCAGCTTCCTCGACCTGGGTGTCTATCGGCACCGGCTCCAGCCTGGCCAACAATGCGGCAACCCGACCTTCTTCTTCTTCGGTGATTCCAGGAAACCCCAAGAGCTCCATTCTCGTGACCGCGCTCACAAGGTATTCGGGTTTCTTCGCCGAGGTCCGCTCGAAGAAGTCGGCCGCCCACTTCGCGCCGCCCAGGAATCCGATCAGGACGTTTGTGTCCAAAAGGAATCTAGCGCCATTCATCCCGAAGCTCTCTCTGGGTGGCGACCGGGTCCGCGGAGAAGCGAGGGCTCGACCTCAGGCAGCCGGCGAGATCCGAGAAGTCGTACACCGCCTTGGTCGATGCCTCATCGCCGGACTTCGACTCCATGGAAAGCCTGACTCGCTGCCCCTCGTGCATCGAGAGCTTGTGCAGCGGTCTCAGCACGCCGTTCTCGTAAATCGCATCGATCGTTTCTCTCATCACGTCCTCCTGACTAGAGGATATCACGATAAGGACCATTTCGCCTTCCCGCCGCCCGGTTTCTTCATCCTGGTAGCCCCGAGCCCACGGACCCGCGGCCACCAGGGTCGCGGCCAGGATTCCTCCTTCGGAGGAGAAGCCCTTCGGGCTGTCGCAACGAGAAGCCCATAGGGCTTGGCAATCCTGGCCGCGCTCCTCGTGGGCGCGGCTTGCCTCGCTCGGACAGGGCTCATCGTCGGTCCTCCGTGTTCGGCGTGCCCGGCGCGAGGTCGTCCCGCGGGCGCCCGGCGAGCCACTCCGCAAAGCGGGGGAGGCCGTCCTCGATGGTGGTCTCGGGCCGATATCCCAGCGCACGGGTCGTGTCGCCGATATCGGCGTGGGTCTCGAGCACGTCGCCCGGCTGCATGGGGAGGTACCGCTTGACCGCCTTTCGGCCGAGACAACTCTCGAGCACCTCGATGAAGCGCCCGAGGGTCACGGGCTTGTCGTTCCCGATTGTTGTACAGCCTATAGGGGGCGCGGCTGCACCCGGGATCCTCGACCGGGACGTGGTCGAGCGCGGCGATCACGCCTTCGACGACGTCGTCGATGTACGTGAAGTCGCGCCGCATCTCGCCGTTATTGAAGACGTCGATGGGCCGGCCGTCGAGGATCGCTTGGGCGAAGGAGAAGTACGCCATGTCCGGCCTTCCCCAGGGTCCGTACACCGTGAAGAAGCGCAGCCCGGTGGTCGGGAGGCCGAAGAGGTGGCTGTACGCGTGCGCCATGAGCTCGTTCGACTTCTTCGTCGCCGCGTAGAGGCTAATGGGGTGATCCGTGCTGCTATGTACCGAGAACGGGACGTCCGTGTTCGCGCCGTAGACGGAGCTCGAGGAGGCGTACACGAGGTGCTCGATCCCGGCGCCCCGGCACAGCTCGAGCACGTTGGCGAAGCCGACGAGGTTGCTGGACACGTAGGCCGAGGGGTTGGAGATCGAATACCGAACTCCGGCCTGGGCCGCGAGGTGGAGCACCCGCGCCGGGGCGGCCGAGCGAAAGGATTTTTCGAACGCCGCGGTGTCGGAGATGTCGACTTTGTCGAAGGAAAATTTCGGATGTTCCCGCAGCAGAGACAGGCGGTCGTGCTTGAGGCGGACGTCGTAGTAGTCGTTCAGGTTGTCGACGCCGCGGACCTCGCGGCCGAGCTCGAGCAGCCTCCTCGCACAGTGGAAGCCGATGAAGCCGGCCGCGCCCGTTACGATGATGCGCATCAAATAGTCATCAGGGGGTGGGGGCGGCCATGTTTCGTGCGGGGTATCCTCTCCGCGTTCATTTCAGCTGTGTGAAATCCTCGGTGCAAAAGCCGGCGTCCTTGAGAATGCGCGTCGCGAGGCCACGCCCGAGGTCGCAACCCGTATGGGTCGGCACGGTCACCGCGATCCGCCGCTCCTCGTGAAACAGCGTGAGATGGCTTCCGGACTGCCGGATTTCGGCGAACCCCTGCTTCTTCAGAAACGAGACGAGCTTCTTGGCTGTGATCTGCGGCATCCGGGTCATGCGGGCATGCCCACGGATATCTCCTCGACGTGAACGATGCGCTCGAACTGAGGGATCGCCTCGCCTTTATCGAGAAGCGCCGCCAGGTGCTGCTGGACCGCTTCTCGGATGTTCCGTTTCGCCTCCTCGACGGTCAGCCCGTTGCTGAAGCAGCCGGGAAGAGTCGGGCTGTATGCGAGGTACCCGACGCCGTCGGGCTCCTTCTCGATGACCACCTCGAAATTATAGAACTTCATCTCGTCATTCCTTTGCGCGGACGAGGCTGCGTTTCCGCGCCTTCGACATTGTAGCGCACGGTCCGCCGAAATACCCATTCAAATACCCATTCAATCGGGATCTACCCATTCACCTTCGTCCACCGCGCGGCTCACCGCCCGTGCCGGACCTCGTCCTTGAGCCGCTTCATGTGCCCGCGGCCGAGCGCCTTGACCTCGCAGCCGAGCTCGAAGTAGCGGCGGATCGTCGCGTCGGAGAGGATGCCGAAGCAGTCGACCACCGCGAGCGGCCCGCCGGCCCACTTGACGACGTCGTCCGGGTCGAGCGCGAGGTACTGCGCGTGCGGCACGGCGAGCACCAGAGCCTCGACGCCCTTCAGCGCGGCCTTGAGATCCTTGCCCACGCGCAGGTTCCTGAAGCCCTCCTGGTTGCGGAAGAACCGCTTCCGGGAGTGGCCCGGCGCCGGGTACGCGTCCTGGTCCTCCAGCTCGTACCAGTGCTCGACGTACGGGTCGTGGACGCGCAGCTCGGCGCCCATCTCGGCGAGCTTGCGCACGACGAGCTCGCTGCCGCTGTAGCGCGTGTCGCCCACGTCCTGGCGGTAGCTCGCGCCGCACAGGAGCACGTCCGCGCCCGCGATGTAGCGGCCCATGTTGCGCAGGCCGTCGCGGACCATCTCGGCCACGTGCAGCCCCCGCGTGTCGTTGATGTCGATGGCGGTCGGCGTGATGCGGAAGACCGCGTCCCCGTCCTCGAAGCCCAGGATGTGGCGGTACGCCCAGTAGCCGAGGCCGCCGTCCTTGGGCAGGCAGTAGCCGCCGATGCCCGGGCCCGGGAAGATGATGTTGCTGTGCGTCGGCCGCACCTTGATGGCGTCGATCACCTTGACGAGATCCACGCCGTTGCGCTCCGCGAACAGGCTCCACTCGTTGAGGAACGCGAGGATCGCGGCGCGGTAGGAGTTCTCCACGATCTTCGTCGTCTCCGACTCGATCGGGCGGTCCATGACGGTGAGCGGGAAGTCCCGCGTGTTGAGCACCTCGCGCAAAAACTTCTCCACGCGCCTGCGCGCCTGCGCGTTGCAGCCGGCGCAGACCCGCCAGAAGTCGCGGATGCTCGCCACGTACTGGCGGCCGGGCATGACGCGCTCGAAGGAGTGGGCGAGGAGCGGCGCGGACCGGATGCCCCGCGCGGCGAACGCCTTCTTCAGGATCGGCCAGGCCACGAACTCGGTCGTGCCCGGGGCCACGGTCGTCTCGATGAGCGTCAGGCATTTGGGCGGGATCTTCTCGCCGATGGTGCGGATCGTCGCCTCGAGCGCGGCCATGTCCGCCTCGCCGGTGGCCATGTGGCCGAGCTCGGGCTTCGTGTAGTCGCACTGCACGTCCACGACGACGCAGTCCGCGAGCGCGAGGCAGTCGCTGTCGTACGTGGCGACGAGCGTCCTCTTCTCCTTCACGCAGCGCGCGATGATCGCGTCGACCTCGGGGTCCTCGGCGCTCACCGGCGCCTGCCCGCGGTTGAGCATCGGGATCTTCCAGTAGCTGCGAACGCTCGGGCGCTGGCAGCCGATGACGAGCTTGGCCGGGCGGCCCTTGCGGTCCACGGTGTCGGCCACGATCGCCGCCATCACCGCGCCGACGAAGCCGACGCCCATGACGACCACGATCTCCTTGCCCTCGGCCCGCGCCTTCCCCGCGAGCTTGCGCAGGCGGCGCATCTCGGCCGCGTGCTCCGCGGCCTCGGGGAGCGGGAACCTCTCTCCGTCCGGGGCGATCGAATACGCGCGCCCGTCCGGCGCCGGGGCCTTGGTCGGCTTGCTCTTCTGTGCCATCGTCAGCTCCTTTCGAACCCGTTCTTCCGGTACCACTCCCAGGCGCTCGCGACGATGTCGTCGATCCGCGTGAAGCGGGGCGAGAAGCCGAGGAGCTCTCTCGCCCTCGACGGATCGGCGACGAGCGCCGGCGGATCGCCCTCGCGGATCGGGAGCGTCTTCACCGGAATGTCTTTTCCCGTGACGCGGCCCGCGGCGCCTACCACCTCGCGCACCGAGAAGCCCCGGCCCGTGCCGAGGTTCAGGCGGTGGCCGCCGGGCGAGCGCTCCAGGAGGCCGAGCGCCCGCACGTGGGCGTCCGCGAGGTCCGAGACGTGGACGTAGTCGCGGATCGCCGTGCCGTCCGGCGTCGGGTGGTCGGCGCCGTAGAGCTCGAGGCAGGGCGTCACGCCCGCCGCGGCGCGCAGGACGTTCGGGACGAGGTGCGTCTCGGGGTCGTGCCGTTCGCCGCACGGGAGCTTCGGATCCGCGCCCGCGGCGTTGAAGTACCGCAGCGCCGCGTACCGGAGGCCGTAGGCGCGCCCGCAGTCGGCGAGCAGCTCCTCCACCGCGAGCTTCGTGCGGCCGTAGGGGTTCACCGGGACGAGCGCATGATCCTCGGGGATCGGGACCCGCGCCGGCGCGCCGTACACCGCGGCCGAGGACGAGAAGACGATCCTGTCGACCCCCGCGCGCCGCAAAGCCGCGAGCAGGCACGCCGAGCCGCCCACGTTCACGCGGTAGAACTCCGCGGGCGCCCGTACCGACTCGCCGACCTCGATGAGCGCCGCGAAGTGCACGACCGCGCCGACCGCGTGCGCCGCGAACGCCCGGTCGAGATCCTCCGGCCGCGTGACGTCGCCCTCGACGGCGGCGAACGGCGCCGCGAACGCCCGGTGGCCGCGCGAGAAGTCGTCGAAGACGATCGGGCGGTGCCCGGCCGCGGCGAGCGCGTGGCAGGTGTAAGACCCGATGTACCCCGCCCCGCCGGTGACGAGGACGTTCATCCCCGCGCTCCCCGGCACGCCGTCATGCGTTCTCGAAGTCGTTCCACTCGATTCCCAGCTGCTGGACGATCCCGCGCAGAGTGCCGGACTTGAGATCCTTGGCCCCCCAGTCCGGGACGACGGTCGCCTTCCCCGTGCGCGGGTTGTGCCACTTGCGATGCGATCCGCCCGAGCGCCGCGGGAGCTCTTCGCAGCCGAGGCGCCGGAGCCCTCCGGCCGCTTCTCGGTACTTCATCAGGTCGAAGCCAAATGCTCGAAGAAGATCGGCGCGCTCGTCGAGTCCTGCTCCAGGTTGGCCGGAAGCTCGCGTCCGAGATCGCCGTACAGCTCGATGACCGCGCGGACCGCGTCCTGGACGTTGGCGAGCGCCTCCTCCAGCGTATCCCCCTCGGTGACGAGCTCCGGCAAAAGCGGGCTCGTCACGGTGTAGCCCCCCTCCGGCTGGGGGGTGAGAACGAGCGGGAGCTTGATCGCGTTCTTCATGTCGGTCCTCTCAGTCCATTCATACCACAGGCGGCGCCGCACCGCTCACCGCCCCACGCCGAAGTACTCGAAGCCCGCGTCCCGGAGCTTCTGCGGCGCGTACTGGTTGCGGCCGTCGAACACGACCTTGCGCTTCATGCGGCGGGCGAGCTCCCCGAGATCCGGCGCGCGGAAGACCTTCCACTCGGTGAGCAGCGCGAGCGCGTCCGCGCCGTCCGCCGCGTCGTACCTCGTGGGCGCGAGCTCGAGGGCGCCCGTCGCGAACCACGCGGGGTCGAGCTCGGCGCGCGCGTTCTCCATCGCCACCGGGTCGTACGCCCGCACGCGGCCGCCGGCCGCGAGGATCTCGCCTATCACGACGCGCGACGGCGCCTCGCGCAGGTCGTCGGTGCCGGGCTTGAACGAGAGCCCCCACACCGCGATCGTGACGCCGCGCAGATCCTCGCCGAAGAACGCCTTGATCTTGCCCGCGAGGAACGACTTCTGGGCGCGGTTGCGCGCCTCGACGGCCGAGAGCACGAGCGGCGCGACGCCCGCCGCCTCGGCGATCCGGACGAGCGCGCCGACGTCCTTGGGGAAGCACGAGCCGCCGTAGCCGATGCCCGGGTAGATGAACGCGTAGCCGATCCGCGAGTCCGCGCCGATCCCCTCGCGCACCTGCTCGACGTCGACCCCGAGCCTATCGCACAGCGCGGCGATCTCGTTGATGAACGAGATCTTCGTCGCGAGCATGGCGTTGGCCGCGTACTTCGTCATCTCGGCTTCCTCCACGCCCATGACCAGGACGCGGTCGTTCTTACGGAAGAACGGCGCGTAGAGGTCGCGCATGAGCGCCTCGGCCGCCTCGTCCCGGCAGCCGACGACGACGCGATCCGGCCGCATGAAGTCGTCGATCGCTGCGCCCTCCTTGAGGAACTCGGGGTTCGAGATCACGTGGAACGCGGGATCCGCGCCGCGCGCCTCGAGCTCGGCCCGGATCGCCGCCTCGACCTTTCGCGCCGTGCCGACCGGCACCGTCGACTTGCCTATCACCGCGAACGGGCGATCCGCGGCACGGCCTATGTCGCGCGCCGCGGCGAGCACGTGGGTGAGATCCGCGGAGCCGTCCTCGCCGGGCGGCGTGCCGACCGCGATGAAGGCGAGGAGCGGCGCCGGGCACGAGGGCAGCGCGGCGAGCGCCTCGGCGATCGAGGCCGCGAACGAGAGCCGCTTCTCCGCGAGGTTCCGCCGCACGAGCACGTCGAGCCCGGGCTCGTGGATCGGGATCTCGCCCGCCCGAAGCATCGCGACCTTCCGCTGGTCCACGTCCACGCACACGACGCGGTTGCCGACCTCGGCGAAGCACGCGCCGGTCACGAGCCCGACGTACCCGGTCCCCACGACGACGATCTGCATTTGCTATGGCGCCTTCCGGAGTGGGCTCCGCCCCTTTCGGTTACAGATGCGTACCGATGAGACGCGCGCGCCCGTTGTGTCGATCACCAACGTCAACAGTCCCGTTAGGTTACAGATATCGCAGAATCGTTCAACACTTACGCGTCGCGCGCGGCCTCGCGGATCCGGTGCACGAGCTCGATCGACGGGCTCGCGTCCGCGATGCCGAACCCGCGCCCGGCGAGGATCTCCTGGTAGGCGCGCGTGTGGAGGTCGTCGAAGCCCTCCGAGAACTCGACCTCGCGCCCGTCGATCTCGATGGAGCGGTGGGTCGTGCGCTCGCCCGGCGCGGCGGCGAACGGGAGGCGCGCGAAGTCGACCGACAGGAGCCACTCGACGTCCGCGCGCTCGAGCGCGAGCAGGCCGGAGATCGTCGACCTGTCGCTCTCGTGCACCTCGACGGAGAGCGCGCCGCCGAACAGCCACAGGAGGAGGTCGAAGAAGTGCACGCCGATGTTCGTCGGGAGCCCGCCGGAGCGCGCCTCGTCGCCCTTCCACGACGCGTGGTACCAGCGGCCGCGGCCCGTGACGTACGCGAGCTTCACGCGGTGGCGGCGTCCCCCGCTCCCGAGGCGATCCCGGGCCGCGACGAGCGCGGGGTGGTGGCGCAGCTGCAGGATCGTCCGCACCTCGCCCTGGGTCTCGGCCTCGAGCTGCGCGAGCTGATCGAGGTTCCACGGGTTGATGACGAGCGGCTTCTCGCAGATCGCCTTGGCGCCGACCCGCAGCGCGAGCCGGACGTGCGCGTCGTGCAGGTAGTTGGGCGAGCAGATGGAGACGTAGTGCACGCGCTCGGCGTCCGGGCCGCGCCGGAGCTTCTCGAGGTGGCGGTCGAACCGCTCGATCTCCGGGAAGTAGCGCACGTCGAGGAACCAGCGGTCGAGCACGCCGACCGCGTCGTGCGGATCGGCCGCGGCCACGAGCCGGTTCCCGGTGTCGCGGATCGCCCGCATGTGCCGTGGCGCCACGTAGCCCGCGGCGCCGATGAGCGCGAAATTGTGCATGATCATCCCCCTCCGGCGGGCGGGCGCCAGGCGAGGGCGACGGCGACGAACGCGCGGAAGTCCGCCGCGCCGCGTTCGATGATCGAGCGCACGATGGCGAGGTCGAGCGCCTGGTACTGGTGCACGGCCACGTTCCGGAACCCCACCATCGCCTTGAGCCGAGCGGCGAGCGTGCGATCCACGACGCCGGCGCCCTCGAGCAGGGCGAACGCCTCGGCGCTGTGCTGGGGGAGCCCGAGGGCGCCGCGGCGGACCAGGTGCATCGCGAGATCGATCGCGGCCTGACAGGCGCGCTGGAGGTTGAGCACGAGGACGTCCTGCACGTCGAAGTCCGTCTCGAGCGCGTCCTTGCGCTCGCCGTAGACCAGCTCGACCCTCTTCAGGCACCGCTCGATCGTGTCGCACTTGTTGAGCAGCACGTCATCGACCATGGATGGCCCCCCTGTCGCGCGCATCCGCCACGATGCCGGCGCGTTCCTCGTTGAGCATGGCATAGGCCGAGCAGGCGATCATCTCGAACTCGCGGCGCGCCGTCTCGTCGGCCTCGAACACGCAGTCGCCGCCTCCTATGACCCGCGCGCGGAACACGACGCTCGCGGCGCGAAGATCGGCGAGGTCCGCCTCGCGGCCGGTCGCCTCCCCGATCGCGGCCGACAGCGCGAGCCTCGTTTCCAAGGGCACGGGCGCCGCGGCCAGGAGCGCGAGATCGAGATCGCTCGCGGGTCGTTCCCGGACGGTGCCGAACGATCCGTGGCGGTACACGGCGATGAGCCCCGGCACTTCGCGGGCCAGGATGCGGACCGCCGCCTCGACGGCGCCTCTCATCGCCGCACCCGGTCCCGGTTCTCGAGGAACCACGCGTACGTCTTCCGCAGCCCCTCCTCGAGCGGCGTCGCGGCGCGCCACCCGATCGCGGCGATCCCGCTCACGTCGAGCAGCTTGCGCGGCGTGCCGTCCGGCATCGCCGTGTTCCAGGCCACGTCGCCCTCGTAGCCGACGATCCGCTTGACGAGCGCGGCGAGCTCGGCGATCGAGACGTCCTCGCCCACGCCGACGTTGAGGAACGTCCGCTCCCGCGTGGGCTCGAACCGGCGCATGAGGTGGACGAGCGCGTCCGCCAGATCCTCGACGTAC
>JALNZK010000074.1 GCA_023229365.1 Pseudomonadota bacterium
CCACGAGGAGGGCCCATGGGCCGCATCTTCGACGCCGTCGTCCTCGCCCTGTACCCGCTGATCGTGCTCCTGGGCCTGACCTACCTCGACGTCCGCTGGACCGCGCTCCTCCTCGCCGTGCTCCTCGGCCGGAGGTTCGTCTCGCAGATCTTCGGATCGAAGGAGACGTCCGCCCCGATCCTCATCCAGATCGCCGGGACCGCGGCGCTGCTCGCCGGCGCGGCGTGGTCGGGGTCGGAGCTGTTCCTCAGGTTCACGCCGTTCGGGATCTCGCTGATCTTCTTCTTCCAGTTCGCCGCGTCGCTCCGCCCCGGCTCGGCGCCGATCATCGAGCGGTTCGCGCGCCTCTCGCGGCCCGACCTCCCGCCCGAGAACGCGGCGTACTGCCGGCGCCTGACCAAGGCCTGGCTCTTCGTCTTCGTCGGGAACTCGGCGCTCGTGCTCGGCGCCGCGTTCGTCCACGACAAGGCGCTCTGGGCCCTCCTCGTGGGCCCGGTGAGCTACCTGTACCTCGGCGCCTTCCTGACGGCGGAGTACATCTACCGCAGGTTCAGGTTCCAGGAGTGGAACCCGAAGAACCCGATCGACCGGCTGCTCCGATCCATGTCGCGGAGGCCGCAGCCGTGAGGGCGGTCGTCCTCATCCCCGTCTACAACAACGCCGCCACGGTGGGCGAGGTGGTGCGCCGCTGCCTGGCGATCGCTCCGGACGTCGTCGCGGTCGCGGACGGCTCGACCGACGGGAGCGACGAGGCGGCCCGCGCGGCCGGCGCCGAGGTCGTCCGGATCCCGGTCAACGGGGGCAAGGGCGCGGCGATCCGGCGCGGGCTCGAGGCGGCGCACGACGCGGGCTTCACCCACGCCGCGGTGATCGACGCCGACGGGCAGCACCCGCCGGAGGAGCTCCGCCGCCTCCTCGCCGAGGCCGCAGGAGACGAGGCCCGGATCTGGATCGGCGTGCGCCGCATGCCCGCGGACGCCACCCCCGCGGCGAGCCGCCGCGGCCGCGCGATCTCCAACTTCTGGGCGACGCTGAACGGGTGGCGGCGGTGCCGCGACGTGCAGTGCGGCCTCCGCGTCTACCCGGTAGAGGCCGTCCGCGCGCTGCGCTGCCGCGAGCCGCGCTTCGCGTTCGAGATGGAGGTGCTCGTCCGCGCGGCGTGGGCCGGGGTGCGTCTCGGCCACCTGGACGTCGACGTGCGGTACCCCTCGGCCGGGGAGCGCGTCACGCACTTCGACATGCGGCGCGACAACCTCCGCTTCACCTGGCTCAGCTTCGCGATGTTCTGGGGGATGGTGATTCGAATCCCGCTGCTCCTCGCGCGCCGCCTCTCGGGACGCTGAGAAACCATCGGCCTGCCCGGGGTCGAAACCCAACCCCCGCCCCCTTCCCGACGCGGGAAGGGGAGCAGCCGTATGGATCCTGAAAAGATCGGTTCAGATGCCTCCCCCTCCCGCGTCGGGAGGGGGACCGAGGGGGTAGGTCGGGACCGAGGGGGTAGGTTACGGGCGGTTCAGGTGCAGCTCGATCTCGGCCACCTTCTGGCGGGCCGCGCGGAAGTACTGGCTGTCCGGGTACTGGCGCATCAGGGCGCGCAGCGCCGACCGCGCCTCGTCCCGTTGGTGCGCCTCCTCGTGCGCCAGCGCGAGGTACCAGTAGGCGTCGTCCGCGAGATCGCGGTCGAGCCTCTCCTCGACGAGCTTCTGCAGGACGGCGAGCGCCTCGCGCGGCTTGCCCTGCAACCGCAGCGCGTTGGCGAGCTCGATCTGCGCCGCCTTGGCGTGCCCGGAGTCCTCCTTGTAGCGCAGCGAGGACCTGAACTCCTCCACCGCCTCCGCGAACTTCTGCTGGGCCGAGAGATCCAAGCCGGAGGTGTAGTGCTGCATGGACAGCTCGCCGCGGAACTCGTCGATCGCGTCCGCGAGCAGCTTCGCCTCGAGCGGGGTCAGCGCCGCGCGGTCGAGCGCGTCGTACGTCTCGATCGCCTTCTGGCGGTCGCCCTCGTGGATCAGCGTGTAGAGCTCGAGCAGGTTCGTTCCGGCCTTGCCCTTGCCGTGCGCCTCCGCCTCCGCCCGGAGCGCCGCGAGCTCCTTCTTCGCCGCCGCCGCGTCCGCCTTGGCCGCGGCGAGCGACTCGTTGAGCGCCGCCTGCCGGTACCCGTAGGCGAGCTGGATCCCGGCCCAGGCCACGATCGCCACGACGACGTAGCTGACCACCGAGCCCAAGGAGAAGTGCCGCTCGTAGGACGCCTGCCGCTTGCCGATGCTGCGCACCTCGGCGTTCAGGCTGCTCGCGAGGTTGTTCGACTTGATGATGAGGCCCCGCGCCTCGATGATCTCCTTCTTGATCTCCCGGAGCTCGTTCCCGCCGTCCATGGGCGCAGGATTACCAGAAGTCGCGCCTTTCGTCGACTCGCACCGCACCCCCCGACCGCGGCCGCGGCCGATCGGTGCCGCATTGACACCCCGAACCCCTTCGGCGACCATGCTCACGGGAACGGATGGGTACCTGGTGGGCCCTGCGGACTTCAAATCCGTTTTTGCGCGTTAACAGCGTGCTAGGTGGGTTCGATTCCCACACGTTCCCGCCGAGTCGATCTCACCCTGTCGCGCGGATCCGCGCGGCGGCCTCCTCGAGCGGCGCGAGCAGCGCGTCCGGCACCCGGAGCGATCCGAAGCCCCGCCCGAGCCGGATGTCGGGCTTGGGCGAGCCGTGGAAGTCGGAGCCGCCCGAGCGCAGGAGCCCGTGCCGCTTCGCGACCCGCGTGTAGTCCTGGACCATCTGCGAGGTGTACGCGGCGCAGAACGTCTCGACGCCCTCGAGGCCGAGCTTCTTGAGCCCGCCCACGAGTTCGTCGAGCGCCGCGCCCTTGCGGCCCGTCTGATCCGGGTGCGCGAGGATCGGGACGCCGCCCGCCGCGCGGATCGCCGCGATGCACTCCGCGGGCTCGCGCCGCTCCTTGAACACGTGGGCGACGCCGCCGCGGCCGAGGATCTTCGCGAACACCTCGCCCATGCTCGCGGCGAACCCCTTGCGGATCAGGACCGCGGCGAAGTGCGGCCTGCCGACGAGCTCTCCGCCCGACGCGTCGAGCGCCTCCTCGGCGGTCACCGGCATCCCGATCTCGGCGAGCCGGGCGACGAGCCGCGCGTTGCGCTGCTCGCGCAGCCGGAGGACGCCCGCGAGGAACTGTGCGATCGCCGGGCTCCCGGCGTCGACGAACAGCCCGCAGAGGTGCAGCGTGCCGCCGTCGATCCGCGCCGACAGCTCCACGCCGGGCACGAACCGCATCCGCCTCCCGTCGGCCGCGCGCGCCGCCTCGGCGATCCCCGCGACCGTGTCGTGGTCCGTGAGCGCGAGCGCCGTGAGGCCCAGCCCCGCGCCAAGCTCCACGAGGGCGGCCGGGGGCATCGAGCCGTCCGATGCGTTCGAGTGGGTGTGGAGATCGAGCACGGCGGCCTACCAGTCCGGCGCCTCGGGCAGCGGCCACACGATCGGCTCGGGCGCCGCGCGGACGAGCTCGCCCTCGACGCCCAACGCTGCGCGGGCGGCGAGCGCCGGCGCGATCGGCACGGCCGCGAAGAGGAGCGTGAAGGCGACCAGGCCGCGGGCGAAGAACGGCCCGGCCCAGCGCCTGCGGACGTCCGTGCCGGCCTTGGCGTGCACCCACAGCGCGCGCGCGGCGAGCACCGTGCCGAGGGCGAACCACGCGATCTCCCCGATCTCCGGGCCGAGCCCGGCGAGGGGCGGACCGGCGAGCAGGATCCCCGCCGCCCACGACGGCCAGACGAGCCCCATGGCGAGCGCGCCGCAGCGCTCCGCGTCCCCCGGCGCCCGGGCGCTCCTCGAGACCCACATCAGGGCGAGCGCGAGCGCCGGGGCCATGACGAGGGCGCCGCCGACCGCGGCGACGAAGCCGACCGCCGCGCGCTGCACCCCGATCTCCGGGGTCGTGAGCCCGAGCGCCGCGGCGCCGAGGTGCCCTCCGACGACCGCCGCCGCGGGCCAGGGCACGGCCGTGAGCGCCGCCGCGAGAAGGCCGCTCGGCGAGCGCGGACAGCTCGCGAGCGCGGGCCCGAACGAGCGGGCCGGGGCGACGGCGATCTTGAACCCGTTGAGGATCACGGCTTGGGGGTTCCCGCGTCGACGCTGCGCCCCGTGAGGACGAGGATCGCCGCCTCGGCCGCCTCGCCGACGCAGACGTTGGTCGTCTTGATCTTGCCGCGCGGCCCCTTGACCTTGACCGAGCGGTAGCTCTCGAGGAGAGGGAGGAAGCCGGTGTTCCCGGTCTTCGCCATCTGATCGATGACGTCCTTGCGCGCCTTGCACTTCGTCAGCTCGTTGAAGTCGGCGGTGAGCGACGTGAGCCAGTCGACGTGCGCCTCGTTGTTCGTGTCGACGAGCGCCTGGCGGGCGGCCCTCCGGACGTCGCCGTCCGTGAGCGCGGAGTTCGCGAGCTCCTTGAGGGTGTCGATGCCCGCCGCGCCGCCGTACACCGCGAGCAGCACGGCGGCCTTCTCGCGGGACACGCCCCACTTCAGCCCCTCGTGGAGGTTCTCCTGGAGCCGGATGTCCGCCGCGAGCGTGCGGTCGGCCAGGAGCGCCTTGTCGTAATCGATCATCGCCTGATCCCGGGCCCCGGACAGGAACTCCGCGTGCCCGAGGAGCAGCACGGCGGCCGGCATGTCCGGCTTGATCCCGAGCGCCTCCTTCACCGTGATCACCGCCTCCGCGGCGTTGTCCCCGCGGACCTGGGCCTCGGCGCGATCGAGGAGCCTCTTGACCTGATCCGTCTTGTCGCCGATGTCTCCGACGTTCTCGGACGGGACGATGACGGTCGGCCGCAGCGCGTCCGCCTCGTCGTCGCCCACCGTCGCCGCGACGACGATCCCGGCGATGATCAGCGCAATCCCCCCGATGATCGCGAAGCGGGCCCTGAAGGGAAGGCGCACGATCGGGCCGGCCACTGGCATCCGCTTCGCGCGGCGCTCGACGCCGTACAGCGCCTCGAAGAGGCGCGAGCGCGGCGCGGCGTCCGGATCGATCGCCGCGATCGCCTCGAGGAACGCCTCGGCGCTCGGGAACCTGTCGACCGGCCGCTTCGCCATCGCGCGGTCTATCAGATCCTGCAGTCCGGGTGGAAACCGCCCGTGGTCCGAGAGCGACGGCGTCGGCGCGGTGAGGTGCATCGACATGAGATCGACCGCGGAGTCCGCCTCGTACGGCGCGGTGCCGGTGAGCATCTCCCAGAGCATGACGCCCACCGCGTACAGGTCCGAGCGCTGATCGACCTTGTCGCCGAACGCCTGCTCGGGCGAGAGGTACTTCGGCGTGCCGAAGACGACGCCGGTGCGCGTCAGGCTCACGCCCTTCTCGCCGTCCTCCCCGCCGGCGGCCAGCTTCGCGATCCCGAAGTCGAGGATCTTGACGAAGTCGGTCTCCTCGCCGTGGGTCGTGAGGTAGACGTTCTCGGGCTTCAGATCGCGGTGCACAACCCCCTGGGCGTGGGCGTGGGCGAGCCCCCGGAGCATCTGCTTCGCGACGTCGAGCGCCTTGGTCACCGCGAGGCCGCCGCTCACGGCGATGCGCTCCTCGAGCGACTCGCCGTCGAGCAGCTCCATCACGAGGAACAGCGTCCCGTCCTCGGTGCGGCCGAAGTCCGTGACCGTGATGCAGTGCGGATCCGTGAGCCGGCTCGACGACTTGGCCTCGCGCTCGAACCGCTTCGTGATGTCCTCGATGTGGGCGAGCTCCGAGTGGATCACCTTGATCGCGACCAGCTTGTCCATGAGCACGTGGGTCGCGCGGTAGACGCGGCCCATGCCGCCCTCGCCGATCGCGCCGGTGATCAGGTAGCGCCCGTCGAGCACGGTGCCTATCAGCGCGTCGAACGCCTTCGCTGGGATCGTGTCCGACGTCGGAGCCGGCGCCGCGTCCTCGGCCTGCGCGATGGCGTCCGCGATGGCCGCCTCCAGCGCCACCGAGACACCCTCGCCCGGAACGGTTTCCGAGACCGGGGTGACGCCCGGAGCGGGCGCCGCGTCGGAGGCCTGAGCCTCATCCGTCGGCAGGCCGTCGTCCCGCGTCGCGTCGCTCATCGCACCTCGCCCGTGGCCTTTATTTCGCGTACAGCCCCAGCAGGTTGAGCACCGTGCACAGCGCGAGCCCCATCGACCGCGTCGAGATCCACTCGGTCGGCCCATGGAAGTTCATGCCGCCGGCGAAGATGTTCGGCGTGGGGAGACCCTTCCTGGAGAGGCTGGCGCCGTCGGTGCCGCCCCGGATCGGGACGAGGTTCGGCGTGAGCCCGGCCCCGCGGACCGCGGCCTCGAGCCGCTCTCGGATCTCCGGCTTGTCCTTGAGGAACTTGTGCATGTTCGGGTACGAGAACTGGATGTCGACGTCGATCTTCAACCTCGGCTCCTCGGCGACGACGTTCGCCGCGATCGCCCGCAGCTCCTCGCCGAGCGCCTTGACCTTGTCCTCCTCGAAGTCGCGCAGGATGAGGTGGCACTTGCAGCTCGACGCGTCGCCCGAGATCTCGTGCGGATGGATGAACCCCTCGCGCCCGTCGGTGCGCTCGGGCCGCGCCCCCTCCGGGAGCCGGTCGAGCAGCTTCGCCATGTAGCGCAGGGCGTTGACCATCTTCCCCTTGGCCGTGCCCGGGTGCGTCGCCACGCCTGTGACGGTCACGAACGCCGAGTACGCCTCGAACGTCTCGATGTTGATCTCGCCGTCGAACGTGCCGTCGAGGGTGAACGCGACGTCCGCGCCGAACCTCTCGAGCGGGAACTTGGCGTGGCCGCGGCCGATCTCCTCGTCCGGCGTGAAGCCGATCTTGATCGTGGGCCGATCGAGCTCCGGGTGCGCCATGAGGTGCCCCACGGCGGCCATGATCACGGCGATGCCGGCCTTGTCGTCCGCGCCGAGGAGCGTCGTGCCGTCCGACGTGATGACCGTGTCGCCGACGCACTTCGCGAGCTCCGGGTTGTCCGCGGGATCGATCACCACGCCCGCCCCCAAGCGGATCGGCTTGCCGTCGTAGTTGCGGTGGAACGTCGGCTTCACGTCCTTGCCGGACGCCGCGGGCGACGTGTCGAGGTGGGCGATCAGACCGATCGTCTTGGTGCCCTTGCCCGGAACCGTTGCGGTGACGTAGCAATTTTCGTCCACGGCCGCATCGGCCACCCCGAGCTCCTGGAGCTGCTTGACCAGGGGGCGCGCGAGATCGAACTGCTTCTCGGTGCTCGGGCACTTTTCGCAGCTTCCGTCCGAGGTCGTCTCCATCTTCGCGTACTCGACGAAACTTTCGACGACTTTCGTGGATTCGAGCAGCTCGAGCGGAGCATCGAAGAACTTCATCGTTTTCCTCCCGTTGAACCGTTTGACGCCGGTCGAAACCGCGTTCCGCGGCACGCGTTGTCGAGCGGCGCAACTATAAACCGAAAACGGAGCGCCCGCATCTACAAAGCTCCCCGGGACCCGGCCCGGCCGCACCTGAAAAAATGGGCTCGCCCGACGCCACGGTCAGAGCGTAAGATCCGGGGAAACAGGAGCGAACGGAGGGGGAGCGTCATGATCCGCGCGGCGATGGCTCTGATAATTGCGATGTTTATTGTGACGGCCGCATCCGAGGCGAATGCGGCCACGTACACGATCGCCCCGGGGGAGACCTACGAACAGCTCTCGGAGCTCCCCGCGCTCGGAGCCGGAGACGTCGTCGAGATCGTCGGCGGAAATACGTACAACGCGTTCGAGCTCTACGACTCCGGCGGTTCGGGCGATCCCATCACGATTCGCGGGATCCCGGCGGACGGCGAGCGGCCGATCGTGGACGGAGGCGTCAACACGGTCGCGATCCACGGCAGCCACTACGTGATCGAGGCGCTCGACATCACGGGCGGCTCGTCGCGGTGCTTCTACCACCATGGGGACGACATCGTCCTGCGCGGCTCGGTCGTCCACGACTGCCCGGCCCACGGCATCCTCGGTGCGGACAACGACTCCGGCGATCTCACGCTCGAGCACGTCGAGGTGTACGGGTGCGGCGCGGGCGACGGCCAGCACCAGATCTACATGGCGACCGACGAGGTGGCGTTCCCGGGCTCGGTGTTCCGCATGCTGCACTGCTGGGTGCACGACGGCAACGGCGGCAACGGCGTCAAGTCGCGCGCCGAGCGCAACGAAATCTACTACAACTGGATCGAGGGATCGTACTACCACGAGCTCGAGCTCATCGGCCCGGATCCCTGGGGCGCCCAGGACGGCTGGACCGAGGAGATGGCGCGCGAGGACTCGGACGTGGTGGGCAACGTGCTCGTGAAGGCGGGCGCCAACGCGGAGTTCTCGGTCGTGCGCTTCGGCGGCGACGCCACGGGCCAGACGTGGGGGCGGTACAGGTTCGTCAGCAACACGGTGGTCGTCGCCAGCGCGGATGCGGCCGTGTTCCGCCTCTTCGACGGCCTCGAGAGCGTCGAGGCGCACGATAACGTCTTCTACAGCCTCTCCGGGGACGGCGTGCGCCTCGTGCGCCAGGTCGAGGCCGACTGGCTCGACGGCGAGGCGTTCGCGGGATCGTTCAACTGGATCCCCGAGGGCTCGATCGAGGTGCCGACGGCGTGGACGGACGCGCTCGCGGGCGCGGATCCGGGATTTGCCGACGGCGATCCCGACGGCGGGCTGGAGCTCTTCCCGAACGAGGGGAGTCCGCTCGTGAACGCCGGGACCTCAGCGACCGCGGTGACCGGCGACCACGCCTTCCCCTCGCCGCTCCTCGCGCCCGAGTACATGCCGCCGATGCAGACGGTCCTCGCGCCCGGCGAGGCCGTCCCGCGGCCCGACGACGGAGAGATCGACGTCGGCGCGTACGAGCTCGGGACCGGAGATGCGGACACGGACACCGACGCCGATACCGATACCGACACCGACGCCGACGCCGACGCCGATTCCGATTCCGACGCCGACACCGACGCCGACACCGACACCGACACCGACACGGAGGTGAACAACTACACGGGCGGGAACGGCGACTCGGGCTGCGGCTGCACACAGGCGGGTCGGGCGCGCCGGACGAGCCTCCTGGCGTTGCTCCGATGAAGCTGCGGGTCTGGATCCCCCTGCTGATCGCTCTCATGGGCGCCTGCGCCCTGTTCTTCCGCGGCGCCTACGACGAGGCGAAGCGGAACGCGATCGACGGGCTGACCCTGCGGCAGCGCCTGCACGCCCGGCAGGCCGCGCTCGGGGTCGAGCAGTTCTTCGACCACTGGACGCGCACGCTGAAATCGCTCGCGCTCGTGGACGACGTCGCGCGGCTCGACCCGCACGGCGAGGCGCTCCTCCGGAGCTTCTACGAGGCGAGCTCGGACCAGATCAACGGGATCACGATGACGGACGAGGCCGGGGTGATCGTCTTCACCGCCCCGCACGCCGCGTCGGTCGGGCAGGACATCTCGCGCCAGAAGCACATGCGGGAGATCCTGTCGCGGCACGAGCCCGTGGTGAGCGACGTGTTCCGCACCGTCCAGGGCCACGACGCGGTCGCCCTGCACGTGCCGATCCTCGACCGCGACGGCTACCGGGGCTCGCTCGCGATCACGATCAGGTTCCGCGTGATCGCCAAGCGGTTCTTCGAGGAGATCGCGGTCGGGAAGACCGGCCACGCGTGGGTCCTGAGCCGTGACGGGACGGAGCTGTACTGCCGCATCCCCGGCCACGCCGGGAGGTCGGTCTTCGAAACGAACGCGCGGTCACCCTCCTCCCTCGCCCTCGCGCGCGAGATGCTCGCCGGGAAGAGCGGCACGATGACGCACATGTACGGCGAGGCCATCGATCGCGAGGCCCCGGACACCAAGAAGTACACGGTCTACGAGCCGATCCGGCTGCGGGGGACGTTCTGGTCCGTCGCGATCGCGTCCGCCGAGGACGAGATCCTGTCGCCCATCACCGCGTTCAGGAACCGGCTGATCGCCGTCTCGAGCCTGCTCTTCCTGTGCGGCGTCCTCGCGTCCTTCCTCGGCGTCCGCTCGTGGTTCGTCGTCCGGGACGCGCGGCGCCGACGAGAGGAGGAGGAGGAGCGCCGGCGGCTCCAGGAGGAGCTGCAGCAGGCGATGAAGATGGAGTCGATCGGCAGGCTCGCCGGCGGCGTCGCGCACGACTTCAACAACATCCTGACCAGCATCGTCGGCAACAGCTCGCTCGCCATGCTGGAGCTCGGCCCCGAGCACAAGGTCACGCCGCTCCTTGCGCAGGTGGAGAAGGCCGCGATGAGCGCCGCTGCCTTGACGCGGAGGCTCCTCGCCTTCGCGCGCAAGCAGGTCGTCGCGCCCACCGTCGTCGACCTGAACCACCTCGTCGAGAGCCTGCGCGGGATGCTCGCGCGGCTCATCGGCGAGGACGTCGCGCTGCGCCTCGAGCTCTCGGAGGGGCTCGGCGCGGCGCGGGTCGACGTCGGCCAGTTCGAGCAGGTGCTGCTCAATTTGGCGGTGAACGCGCGGGACGCCATGCCGGACGGCGGGACGCTCACCATCGCGACGGCGAACGCGGAGGGCCAGGTCGTGCTCGCCGTGCGAGACACCGGGCACGGCATGGACGACGCCGTCCGGAGCCGCATCTTCGAGCCGTTCTTCACGACCAAGCCCGTCGGCAAGGGGACCGGGCTCGGACTGTCGATGGTCTACGGCACTGTGACCCAGGCGGGCGGTGCAATCGAGGTCGACTCAGAGGTCGGGAAGGGGACCGAGTTCCGGATCCGCCTGCCCCGCTGCGACGAGCCGCCGACCGTAGCGACGCGCGGTTCGAAGCCGCCGGACGCCCAGCGCGGAAGCGAGACGATCCTCATCGCAGAGGACGACGAGACGGTCCGCGACCTCCTGCAGAGGACGCTCGACGGCCAGGGGTACCGCGTGCTCGCCGCCAGGACCGGCCCCGAGGCGATCGCGCTCGCCAAGAAGCACGACGGGCGGATCGATCTCCTCCTGACGGACGTCGTGATGCCGGGGATGGGCGGGCGCGAGCTCGCTGACCGGCTGCGCGCGCAGAGGCCGGAGCTGCGCGTCCTGTTCACCTCGGGGTACTCGGATCGCAACCCGGCACGCGGCGGAGCGGGCGACACCCGCGAGTCGTTCATCGCGAAGCCGACGACCCCGCGCGAGCTCGCGGCGAGGATCCGGGAGATCCTGGGGCGCTGAGCTCGTCAGCGGACCCCGCTGCCGACCGCCGATGCCACGAGCCGGGCCATCTCCGCCAAGGTGAACGGCTTCTGGAGGAACGGCACCCCGGCCTCGTCTCCCGCGTTCCGCCCGTCCTCCCCGGACGGCTCTGCGGAGGACAGGATGGCCCGAACGGCCGGGTTGATCCGGCGCATTTCGGCGAGGGCGCCGAGACCATCGAGCGTGGGCATCATCACGTCGAGGAGGACGAGGTCGATCTCCCTCCACGCCTCGCGGTAGCGGGAAACGGCATCGACCCCGTCCGCGCACGCCGTGACGCGGTATCCGAACCCCGAGAGCGCGTCGGTGATCACCCGCAGCACCGCGGGATCGTCGTCCGCGACGAGGACGCTCCCCCGGCCCGTGATCGGGGCGTCGTCGGCCGCGGCCGCGACGTGTGCGCGCTTCCCCTTTTCGAGCGGGAGCAGCACGGTGAAGGTCGTGCCTTTCCCCGGCTCGCTGTCGACCCGGATCGTGCCGTGGTGCCCGGTGACGGCGCCGTAGACCGCGGCCAGGCCGATCCCGGTGCCCGCCCCGGACCCCTTGGTCGTGAAGAACGGCTCGAAGATGTGCCGTCGGACCTCCTCGCTCATCCCGACGCCGGCGTCCGAGACGCGGATCCGCAGGCTGCCCCCGCCGCTGGGATCGCTCGGAAGGCCGCCCTCCGCTTCGCCGTCTCGGGCGACGAGGTCGGTGTCGAAGCGCAGCACGCCTCCGCCCGGCATGGCGTCCCGGGCGTTGAGCGCGAGGTTGAGGAACGCGTTCTGCAGAATGGCCGGATCGCCGATGATCTCCGCGTCGGCCGCCTCCAGGCGGCAGCGGATCTCGATCCCGGGATCGATCATCCTGCCCAGCATCGCGGCCACCTCGGCGAGCAGGGCGTGCACGTCTATCGGCACGGAGCGGACCCGCCCCTTGCGGGCGAACGCCAGCAGCTGGCGCGTCAGATCCGCGGAGCGCTGGGAGACGTGCGCGATGATCCTCGCGTGCTCCCTGAGCGCCGGATCCTCGACGCCGCGCTCGAGCAGCTCCGCGTAGCCCATGATCGCCGCCAGCTGGTTGTTGAAGTCGTGGGCGATGCCCCCGGCGAGGCGGCCGAGCGCCTCCATCTTCTCCGTCTGCCGCAGCCTCTCCTGAGCCCGCACGGTGTCGGTCACGTCGCGGATGACCGTGACGATGCGGGCGACGCGCCCCCCCTCGACGATGGGGATCTTGCGCGTCTCCGTCGCGAGCTCCCGCCCGCCGACCGCGTTCGTCTCCTCGGTGATGAGCGGCCCCTCGCCCGCGAAGACGCGCCGGTACTCGTCGCGCACGTCGTCGGGCAGGAACGGGAAGACCTCGAAGATCCGCCGGCCGACGATCTCTCCCGCGATCCCGATCTCCCGGAACCACCTCTCGCCGGTGCTGTTCAGGAGCTCGATCCGGAGATCGGAATCCACGACGTGGATCGCCTCGCCCATCGAGTCGATGGTCGATCGGTACCGCTGCTCGGAGTCGCGCAGCGCCTCCTCCGCACGCCGCCGGCCCGTGATGTCGCGGCAGACGGTGAAGATCGTCATGCCGGCCGCCGCCCGCCGCGCCGTGGCGTTGATCTCGACGGGCGTGATCCGCCCGTCCGGGCCCATGTAATCGATCTCGAGGTTGCGCACCGCTCCCGTCCCGAGACACTTCTTCACCTCGGTCACGTTGCGCGCGCGATCGCCCGGGGCGGTCCACTCGGCAACGGAGCGGCCGACGATCTGCGCGAGCCGCTCGTGGCCGGTCATCTTCACGTACACGGGGTTGGCGTCCAGGACGCGGCCCGCCTCGTCGAGGATGACGTAGCCGGTGTCGGTCGTCTCGATGAGCAGCTTGTGCTTCTCCGCGCTCTCGCGCAGCGCCTCGAGCTCCCCCTTCAGGCGATCCATTTCCGTCAGCTCGTGGATCCGAGTCACTCCGCCTCCCACTCGAACCGTGAGGCTTCACACTACCACGCCGCGCGCCGGGATCACAGGGAAGGCGCGGCGGGCGCCGCCGGCACGCGAGCCGCTCGGAGAGGCGAGCTCAGATCGCCGCGGCGAGCGGAGTGATAGGTGCAGCGGGCCGGGTCCGCGCGAGGTCGTACGCCGTCTGCAGGTTGACCCAGAATTCAGGGCTCGTGCCGAGCGCCTGTGCCAGCAGCCATGCGGTGTCCGGGCTGACGCCGCGCTTGCCGCGGACGATCTCGTTGATTCGCTGCACCGGGATGCCGAGGTGCGCCGCCAGGGCGATCTGCGTGACGCCGAGAGGCCTGAGGAACTCCTCCAGCAGCACCTCTCCGGGGTGCGTGGGGACGCGGTCACTCGGGATCATCGCGACTCCCTCCCTCAATGATAGTCCGCGAGCCGGACGTCGTGCGCGTCGCGGTCCGTCCAGCGGAACACGATCCGCCACTGGTCGTTGACACGGATACTGAAAAACCCCTTCATGTCGCCCTTCAGCGCCTCCAGCCGGTTTCCCGGCGGCGCGCGCAGATCGTCGAGTCGTGCCGCCGCGTTCAGCATGTCCAGCTTGCGCCGGGCGATCCGCACGACCTCGCCGGCAACGCCACGGACGCGAGCGCTCGCGATGCCGTGGAACAGATCCGATGTCGCCCGATCGCCGAAGGAAACGATCATCGTCCCTGCTCCCCGACCAAGATAACGCTTTCACGGTTACCATGCAAATCTTTTCGTGTTCCGCTTTGTAGTTTCCGGCTGGTCGAGACGCTTCGCCGAACGCCACCGCCCTCCTCAAGACTGATATCGGCGGCAGTCCGTCGGCCACGCTCCGTCGCCCGGCTCCGACGTCGGCTCGTCCCCATGTCACCATCCTGCGGTTCGCACCTGTGGAGACAGGCGTCGATGCGGATCGCCCTCAGCAGCCGAGGTAGCGGGCGATGACGATGCGCTGGACCTCGCTCGTGCCCTCGCCGATCTCGAGCAGCTTCTGATCGCGGAAGAACCGCTCGACGTCGTACTCCTTCATGAGGCCGTAGCCGCCGTGGATCTGCACCGCCTCGGTCGCGACGAACTTGAACACCTCGGAGCAGTACAGCTTGCTCATCGCCGCGGGCTGTTGGAACGGCTGCCCCTGCTCGCGCAGCCAGCACGCCTTGTAGAGCATGTTGCGCGCGGCCTCGATCTGCATCGCCATGTCGGCGAGCTTGAACGCGATCGCCTGGTTCTTGCAGATCGCCTTGCCGAACTGCTTGCGCTCCTTGGAGTACGAAAGCGCCTTCTCGAACGCGCCCTGCGCGCCGCCGAGCCCCATCGCCGCGATCGACAGGCGACCGCCGTCGAGCGTCTTCATCATCTGGTGGAAGCCCTGGCCGCGCTTGCCGAGCACGTCCTCCGCGCGGAGCTTCACGTCGTCGAAGTACAGCTCGGCGGTGTTGGAGGCGCGCCACATGAGCTTCCCGTGCATCTCCTTGACCGCGTAGCCCGGCGTGCCGTTGCGGACGAGGAAGCAGGTGTGCTCCTTCCTGTCGTCCTTCTTGTCCGTGATCGCCTGGACCGTGGTCACGAGGCTCAAAGGGTTCGCGGCGTTCGTGATGAAGATCTTGGAGCCGTTGAGCACCCACGAGCCGTCGGCCTGGAGCGCGCCGGTGGTCTTCGAGCCGGCGGCGTCCGAGCCCGCGTCGGGCTCCGTGAGGCCGAACCCCGCGAGGAACTGTCCCGAGCAGAGCTGGGGCAGGAGCTCGCGCTTCTGCTCTTCGCTCCCGAAGTAGTTGATCGGCCCGATCCCGAGGGAGTTCCCGGCCGCCACGGTCGCCGCGTGCGAGCCGTCGACGCGGGCGATCTCCTCGACCGCGATGATGTACGCGACGTAGCCCATGTCCGAGCCGCCGTAGTCCTCGGAGACGAACATGCCGAACAGGCCGAGCTCGCCCATCTGCTTCGTGATCTCGACCGAGAACTGCTCCTTCTCGTCGAGCTCGCGGGCCTTGGGCGCGATCTCGTTCTCGGCGAACTCGCGCACGGTGTTGCGCAGTATCTTCTGCTCTTCGGTGAGATCATAGCTCAGCACGGTTCTCTCCTCTCGCTAAGATGCGACGGGACGACGTTGCCCGGTTTCGGGCGGGGTCGGAATGACGAATGTCAGCCTCTCTCCGGGCCCAGATCGTAGCTTAGGACGTCGAGGTAGAGCGTGGCCCCATCCGGCGTCTTCACCTCGAGGCGGAACGGCCGCTCGAACCTCTGGCGCGGGAACACGAGCTTGCCGGACGCGCTGCCGCCGCCCGCGACCTCGCCGCCGAGATCGAGCTGGCCGACCGCCTTGCCCACCGGGCTCTGCCACTTGCCCGGCTCGACCTCGAGGCGCGGTGAGAGCTTCTTGGGCGGGCCCGCGTCGGCGCCGGTGTTCGCCACCGACAGATCCACGAGCAGCAGGAACTGGTCCTCGCCCTTGGGCGCGTAGCCGCCGAACTCCTTGGCGCCGCTGACGCCGGTCACGGTCACCTTCCACGCCGAGCTCGACCCCTCGATCGGGAACGCCGCGGCCGGCCCCTTGTCGAACAGCCCGGTCTGGACGATGGACGTGCGCTTGAGCCACTCGGTCTTGCCGGTGAGCCGAGTCACGAGCATCCTATCGAGCTTCGAGTAGTGGGCGTCCGCCGTCTCGTCGTCGAACCCGCCGCCCTTCTTCGGCGTGCGGATCTTGACCTGCTGGCGCAGCGCCATGCCGACGACCTCCTCGGGGCGCAGCGGCACGACCGCGATCGGGACGTCCGCGCGGCCGCCGCGGACTCCGAACGCCTTCAGCTCGATGTAGGCGCTCGCCTCGTCGGGGGTCACCTCGCAGAACGCCTCGCTGAACGCGGTCGACTCCCAGTGGAACGGCCGGCTCTCGCCCTTGAACCACGGATCCGAGCCGTGCACGGCCCGGGTCACGCGCGAGTAGTTGCTCGTGCGGCCGTACCAGCTCGAGGCGTACTCGCGGCTCATCGCGGGGACCTCGGCGTAGCGCGTCGGGCCGAAGCGGAGGAACGCGGTGCCCTGGAGGTCGGCGCTGTAGATGATGTCGCCGCCGTTGTACGTCAGCACGCCCTCGACGACCGCCTTGATGCCGGAGGTCGCCTTGCGCTTCTCCGGGACGTCGCCGCGGTGGCACGCGCCGGTGAAGAAGACGCGCTCGACCTTCACCTCGAAGGGGGACTCGCCGACGCGCGCGCGCTTCGCGTTGTAGAACGCGGTCCTGTCGCGCTCCTCCGCGGCGCACTCGGACTCGCACTTGCGCTCGCAGTAGCCCAGCGTCCGGCACTCCTTCTCGGGATCCTCGCCGGCGGGAACCGCCGCCGGATCGGGCGCCTTCCCCGCGGCGGGCTGTGCCGCCGCAGCGGCCGCCGGCGCCGCTGCCCCCTGCGCCGCGGGCGCGACCGGCTGCGCGTCGTCGTCGCCGCACGCGACGACGGCGAGCGCGAGGCACGCCGCCGACGCCGCGGACAGAATACACATCGATATGCGCTGACTCATGGTGCTCACCTCCGTGGACCTAATCCGGATCCGGATAACGAGTTGTACCCACAAAACGGCGGCCGCGTCCACGCCTGCTAGGCGAGCGTGGCGCGCCCTCGCCCCACGGCGACGAGCCGGCTCCCGGAGGGCACGATCCGCGAGACGCTCATCCCGGGAAGCGACCCCCGCTCGAGCACGCGTCGGCACGGGCAGACGAGCGGCGCGGCGACCGGCCGGCCGGCCGCGGTGGGCTCGACGACGATCCGGTACCGCCAGCGCTTCGCGTTGTCGACGAGCTGCCAGAGGCGCTCCCCGGCGTCGCCGTCCGGCGGGCCCAGGGTGCAGCGGCCGAGCTCGACGAACCCGGGGGTCCCCCCTGCGTCGCCCGCCTCGACCTCGACGCGGAACAGCGCGCCGTCCATCCCGGGCTCGTCGTCGATCGCCCGGCCGAGCGCGCCGAGATCCGCGACGAACGACTCCGGATCGGGGAACGTGACGACCCCGACGTGCGACAGCCCGAGAAGGCCTTCGGCCCGCTGCCCGAGCAACGCGCCGACGCCGCCGGGAGCATAGGAGACGACCAGCGCGCACTCGGCGGCGAGCGCGGCGAGCTGCGCGCCCGGGATCTCGACCGCGCCGAGCGGGTGATCGTGCGCCACGACGTCGACGAGGATGCCCGCCCCGGCGCCGGCGCTCACGAGCGAGGTGCGGACGAGCGCGCCGAGCCCCCGCGGCGGCGTTGAGCCCGCGGCGTGGACGAACGTGCCGCCGAGCCCCTGGGTGCCGAGCAGGGCGATGATCGAGGCCGCGGCCCGCGCGCCGTCTCCGCCGCCCGCGAAGTCCAGGAACAGCACGACCGGCTCCCGCTCGAGGCCCGCGCTCTCGAGGTGAAGCGAGAGCGCCTCGAGGAGCAGCCGCTCCGGCACGAACCTGTCGAACGCGCCCGCCGAGACGAGCAGCCTGCGCGCCTTCCGCTCGACGAGGGCGATCTCCCGCGGCGCGCGTGCCAGAGCCGCGCCGAGGATCTCGGACGCGTGCCGGGCCGAGCGCGCCATGATCAGGTGAGCTTCTTGGTCCAGAGGATCTGGTCGACCGGTCCCGAATCCGCGACGACCTGGCGGTTCATGTATCCGGTGTTCCTGAACCCCGCCGAGGCGAAGAGCGCGTTCAGCGGCAGGTCGTCGACGCGCACGATCGAGAAGATCGTGACCGCGCCGATGCCGAGCAGCCAGTCGATGAAGCTCAGGAGGCCGTGCCGGGCGATGCCCCAGTCCGGCTTGGCGATTGGCGGGAAGTAGACGTCGACCTTCGCGTTCCCGAAGCAGTCCTGGTACTCGGCGCCGAACATGTTGAGCTGCTTCGTGCGCCGGTTCTGGCAGACGAAGTAGTGGTACTCGATCTCGCGGCTGAACTGCCGGAACAGCGGCAGCTCGTCGACCGCCGGGGGAATGTGCGCCACGGCCGCCATGGCGGCCTTGCCCTTCCCCTTCACCTTGTTCTTGCCCCTCGCCGCGTGGATCAGCCGGTCGCGCTCGAGCTTGAGCAGTTCGAGCGTCTCCTCCTCGGCGATGTGCTCGGCGCGCAGCCCGCTGGCCGGGGCCTCGCTCATCTCCTTGGCGAGGGCGCGGATGTCGTTGAACAGGTTCTTCCGCTCCGGGACCTCGTCGGACTCCGGCACCCCCGTCCAGTCCTCGTCGTAGATCCGGCTCATGATGTAGGCGTCGGAACGCTTGTAGTAGCCCGGGATCGTGCCCTCGCGCAGGTAACCGACGCGCTGCCAGCCGGTCATGTCGTCGCGCTCGATCAGGGTGAAGACCTTCCGGATGCTGTCCGCGGCGAGCACGCGCTCGAGGTAGTTGTGCTTGGTCTGGAAGTTGCCCCCGCGGAAGTCGACGACGCGCAAGGTGCGATGGGCGCTATCGAACAGCAGGCTGCAGAAGATGTCGTCGTTGCGGACCATCCGCTCGTGCAGGCGGTTCGAGTTGCGCTTCTTCGGCTCGGCCATCGGCGAAACCTCCATCGCGAATGCGGGCGCAAAACCCTAGCACCGATATTCGGCCGCTTCAATGCTCGGCGAAGAATACCCGCGCGGCCCCGATAATCTCCCCGGGGTCCGGGGGGAGCCAAAGGAGGTCGGGCTCGCCGCGAAACCACGTCCTTTGCCGCTTGGCGAGGCGCCGCGTGTCCGCCTGGATCTTGTCCCGGGCCTCCTCGAGGGTGACCTCCCCCGCGAGGTGCTCGCACAGCCGCTTGTACCCGAGCCCCTGCATCGGCTTGAGCGTCGGGCCGTAGCCCGCCCCGAGCAGCGCCCGCACCTCCTCGAGGAACCCGGCTGCGAGCATCCCGTCCACCCGGGCGTCGATGCGGCGCGCGAGCTCGTCCTTGTCGCGGTCCACGCCGAGGAGCGCGAACGGGTAACGCCGGTCCGAGAAGCCGTGCCGCGCCTGCCATTCGCTCATCGGCACGCCGGACTGCCGCACCACCTCGAGCGCGCGGAGGATCCGCACGCCGTCGTTGGGGTGGAGCCGCCGCGCCGTTGCTGGATCGAGCTTCCCGAGCTCGGCGTGGAGCGCGGGCCAGCCGTCGCGCCCGGCGCGGTCCATGATCTCGGCGCGGATCCCGGGTTCCGGGCCGGGGGCGCCCTGAAGCCCCCGGAGGAGGACTCGCAGATACAGCCCGGTGCCGCCGACGACGATGACGCGCTTCCCCCGCGCGGCGATGTCGGCGATGGCGCGATCCGCGTCCCTGGCGAACGCCGCCGCGTCATACGGCTGGTCCGGCGCGACGACGCCCAGCATGTGGTGCGCGACGCCGCCGAGCTCCTCCGGGCGCGGAGTGGCCGTGCCGATATCCATGCCACGGTACACCTGCATCGAGTCCGCGCCGACGAGCTCCCCGTCCACGGCGCGGGCCACGGCGAGCGCGAGCTCGGTCTTGCCCGTGCAGGTCGGCCCGCCGATCGCGAGGACGGGGATCCCCGAGGTGAGTGGAGGCGCGGCGGTCATCTCACCCCCGGCCGACGCGCCTGTCGATCTCGGCCCACGGGATGCGGGCGACGACCGGGCGCCCGTGCGGGCAGTGCCCCGCGAGGTCGACGCCGTCCATCTGCGCGAGCAGCGCGCGCGCCTCCTCCTCGCTCACCGCCCGGCCCGCCCGGATCGAGCCGTGGCACGCGACGGTCGCGAGCGCCTTGTCGTCGGTCGCGCCGCCCGAGTCCTCCCGCCCGGACTCGAGCGCGAGCACGAGCTCGGCGAGCAGCCGGTCCGGCGACGCGGAGCCGGCGGCCGCGGGCACGGCGCGGATCGCGATCCGGTCCGGCCCGCTGCGCGAGATCTCGAGCCCGAGCCGCGCGAGCGGCGCCTCGAGGACGGCGATCCGCTCCGCCTCGGCCGGCCCGAGATCCACGTGGTGCGGCGTGAGGAGCCGCTGCGACGCGAGCCTCCCCTTCGCGAGCTCGGCGCGCAGCCGCTCGAACGTGATCCGCTCGTGCGCCGCGTGCTGGTCGATGACGACGAGATCGCGATCGTCTTCGAAGATCAGATACGTGCCGCGCGCCTGGCCAACATAGCGCATCGAGAAGAACGCGCGATCCGCGGCGCGGGACGACGCGCCCGCGAACGGCAGCCGCTCGGGCTCCCGCGCGGCGGGGCCGCGGGACATGGGCCTCGCCGGATGCCCGTCGAAGCGGGGCGTCGGCACGAGCCGATCCGGCCGCGGGCCCTCGTAGGTCGCCGGGGTCTCCGCGATCCTGCCTCCGGCCTCGACAGCGGGCGGGGCCGAGCCCACACCGCGCGCCCACACCGCGCGGCCCGCGAGCTCGGCGACGACCCGGGACACGGCGCGGTACACGGCGCCCGGATCCGCGAACCGGACCTCGGTCTTCTGCGGGTGGACGTTCACGTCGACGCCGCCCGGAGGCAGCCCGATCGCGACCATCCCCGCGGGGTAGGAGCCCCGCGCGAGCGTCCCGCCGAACCCCTGCGCGACCGCCTTGAGCATCGCCCGATCGCGGACGAACCGCCCGTTCACGTAGGTGTAGAGCGAGCCCGCGCCGGCGCGCGCCCGGTGCGGCGGCCCGAGCACCGCGAGCACCTCGACCCCGCCCTCCGCGCCCCGCGCGACCGCGAGCGGCTCGTCGGGAAAGAGCTCCGCGACCCGCTCCTCGCTCTTCTCTGCGCGGGAGAGCTCCCGCACCCGCCTGCCGGACGACACGAGGGCGAACGACACGTCCGGGCGGACGAGCGCCAGCCGGACGAGCGCCTCCGCGCAGTGCCCGGCCTCGGTCGACTCGCGCTTCAGGAACTTGAGCCGCGCCGGCGTGTTGAAGAACAGGTCGGTCACCTCGAGCTCCGACCCGACCGGGCAGCCGGTCTCGCGGCGGCCGACGACGTCGCCGGCGACGAGCTCGAGGTGCAGGCCGGCGAGATCCTCGCGCCGCCGCGTCCTGAGCGACACGCGCGCGACCGACGCGATCGACGGCAGCGCCTCGCCGCGGAAGCCGAACGTCGCGACGCGCTCCAGATCCTCTATCGCGACGAGCTTGCTCGTGGCGTGGCGCGCGAATGCGAGCTGCGCCTCGTCGGGTCCGAGCCCGCGGCCGTTGTCGCGCACCAGGATCCGCCCGATCCCGCCCGCGTCGATCTCGACCTGGACGCGCGTCGCCCCGGCGTCGAGGCTGTTCTCGACGAGCTCCTTGACGACGGACGCCGGCCGCTCGACGACCTCCCCGGCCGCGATCTGATCGGCGACGATGCGGTCCAGCACGCGGATGCGGCTCTCGGTCATCGGGTCAT
Organism: Pseudomonadota bacterium; assembly: GCA_023229365.1. Classification (NCBI taxonomy): domain Bacteria; kingdom Pseudomonadati; phylum Pseudomonadota; species Pseudomonadota bacterium. Next base: position 21,454 of record JALNZK010000074.1, read on the forward strand.
CCCTCCACAGGCCGCCATACTAGGGGAGAACGCGACGCGCGCCAAGCTCGGCCTCCCTGCTGCCCGCCCGACGGCGGGGCGGCCGGCCGAGAACTTGGGGCGGGGGCGCGGTTCTTGATAACGTCCTCGACGTGACCCCAAAGCTTCGCACGGACCGCGTCCTACCGCGCGTCGCCCTGGCGGCGGGCCTCGTCGCCTGCGCCGCGGCCCGGATCTCGAGCGCGGATCCGCCGGCCGAGCCCGCCCCTCCCCGCTCCGCGTCGATAGGCGCGCCGATGGACGGCTCGCTCGCGGGCGGCGCGGTGCTCCCGAAGCGCGGGGCCGGCTTCCAGGTCATGCAGAAGACGCTCGCGCGCAGGGCGCGCTTTGGCACCGATGAGCTCGTGCGGCTCGTGGAGGAGGCGGCGGCGTCCGTCCGGCGCAAGGACCGCGGGGCTCTGCTCGCGGTCGCGGATCTGTCGCAACGGCGCGGCGGCACGCTCGAGCACCACGGCTCCCACCAGAGCGGGCGCGACGTGGACTTCGCCTTCTACATGCGCGATGCCACGGGCGCCCCTGCGGTCCCGGCCGACTTCGTCGCGTTCGATCGCAACGGCTTCTCCGTCGATCCGCCGATGGCCTTCCGCTTCGACGCGGCGCGCAACTGGGCGCTCGTCGCCGCGCTGCTGTCCTCGAAGCGCGCCGAGGTCCAGTGGATCTTCGTCTCCGAGCACCTGAAGCGGATCCTGCTCCTCCACGCCGACGCCTCGGGCGCGGCTCCGATGCTCGTCGCCCGCGCCCGGCGGGCGCTGCGGCAGCCCGGGGCCAAGTCCCACTGGGACCACTTCCACGTCCGCATCCGCTGCCCCGCCGACAGCGGCGAGAGCTGCCGCGACTGGGCCAGATGAACGCGCTCCACGAGGGGCTCTCCGTGCGGGCGGCCCGCGCCGCCGCGTTCGCGATCCCGCTCGCGCTCGGCGTCATCGCCGCGTCGCCCGAGCCCTACTGGCTCGACTCCCCGGAGTTCACGGCCGCGGCCATGACCCTGGGCGTCCCCCACCCGCCGGGGCACCCGCTCTACGTCATGCTCGCGAAGCCGTTCACGCTGCTCCCGATCGGCTCGATCGCCTTGCGCGTCTCGCTCGCGTCGGCGGTCTTCGGCGCGCTCGCGTCGCTCGCGCTCTTCGAGATCGCGCTGCTCTTCGTCGCGTACGCCGCGCCGAGGCTCCCCCGCCCGTCGCAGGCGGTCGTCTCCGTCGCGACCGCGCTCACCGCGTCCGTCGCACCGGGGTGGTGGTTCCAGTCCGTGCGCGCCGAGGTCTACTCCCTCGAAACGTCGCTCGTCCTCACCGCGTTCTACCTCTTCGCGCGCCACGCCCTGAACCGCGAGCCGCAGGGCGACGGCGCGCTCAAGGCCGGGGCGTTCGTGTGCGGGCTCGGGCTCGCGAACCACCACTTCATCATGCTCGCCGCGATCCCCGCGGCGATCCCGCGGCTCGTCGCGCTCGCGCGGACGCGCGGCGGCGCTGGCGCGCTCGGGCTCTCGGCGAAGCTCGCCGGCTGCGCGGCGCTCGGGCTGCTGCCGTACCTCTTCGTCCCGATCCGGTCGATCGTCGGCGCCCCGGTGTCGCTCGGCGGCGCGGTGACGCCGGGCGAGCTCGCGTGGGTCGTGTCCGCGAAGGTCTACCAGAAGTCCATGGCCGCACAGGAGCTCGGCGGTCTCGACGCGCGCTCGCTCGACGCGCTGTTCTCGATGATGCAGGAGCTCGGGCCGGTGCTCGTCGTGTCGGCGCTCGCGGGCCTCTACCTCCTGCTCCGGCGGCGTGAGACCGCCCTCGCCGGAACGATGCTCGCGACGCTCGGGACCGTGACGCTCCTCCTGCGCTCCGTGATGGCGTTCGATCCGTTCAACCCGGACTACTACGGCTACATGCAGCCCGCGGTTGCCGCGATCGCCGTCGCGGCCGGCGTCCTCGCCGCGGTCGGGATCGACGTCCTCGCGCGCGCCCTGCCCCGCGGCGGGATCGTCGCCGCGCTCCTGACCGCGTCGACGCTCTCGCTCCCGGTCCTGCACGGCAGGGAGTCGAGGCCCGCGGTCGATCTCTCGGGGTTCCGCGCGACCCGCCTCTACCACGATCTCGCGCTCGCCGGGGCCAAGCCGGGCGCCACGGTGCTCGTGAGCTACTACAAGCCGTTCTTCGTCCTTTGGGCGGCGCGCTGGATCGACGGCTCGCGCGCCGATCTCGCGATCGTGAACCCGCAGCTGTTCGGCTACCCCGGCTACCTGCGCGCGGCGCTCGCCGAGCACCCCGGCCTGAAACGGCTCGCCCACTCCATGATCGTCAAGGGGGTGGTCACCGAGGAGGCCGTGTCGGAGCTCGCGTACTCGAGGCCGCTGCGCGTGGAGCCGAGCCCCTGGGTCGAGGCGGCGGCGTTCCGCAACCTCCTGCCGGACGGCACGACGTACAGGGCGTTCCCGGAGCCGCTCGGCGTCGCGGACGTCTCCGACGCGGCGACGGCGCACTTCGGCGCGTGGCAGAGGTTCTACGACCTGCTCGGCACCGGCTGGCAGGAGCACGAGACGTGGCGGATGCTCGTGTGGAGCCACTACCTCGACGCGGTGTACTTCGCGCGTCGGGGGGATCGCGACGACGCGAGGAAGGCGCTCGACCTCGCCCGCCACCTCGGGACGGACGCGCCCCAGCTCGTCGAGCTCCGCGCTCTCGTGGACAAGCCGGGCAAGGGGCCGATCGACGTCGCGCCGTTCCTGCCGGGGTTCGAGGCCGTGGAGAAGCCGCGCGGCGGTCGATAGGGAACCTCGATCACGGTCGCGAGCGAGCTACTCCTTCGACGGACTCCAGACTATACGATTGTCAGTATCCGGTCCGGTCGAACCTGAGCACGAAGATCTCGGTGTCGCCGCTGGCGGTCAAGCTCCTCGGCGACACCGCCGCCGTCTCCGCCATGCTCGACCGCCTCCTCCACCACGGACACGTCCTGCGCTGCGGCCCTAAAAGCTGGCGAACCAAACATGCGGGCTTGAAACACGAGGAGAAGAAGAAGTAGATCGATCCCAGATCAGGTCCCGGCCCGACTGGCCGCTTTTGACCTGTCTTTCACTGGCCGCTTTTCAACTGTCGACCGGGGACATGTCCGTCGAGCCACCTCCCCCCGGCGACACCCAAAAGCAGCAAGTGATCGACACCTGAAAAGCGGCCAGTGAGGAAGCCGGGACGTTGACCCGAGCGGCGAGCGGTGGCTCTCCGCCCTGATGAGCAACGTCTTGAGTGAAACGAAGCAAAGCCAGGTGGTCGCGCTGGGGCGCCTCGGGTGGCCGCCTCACGCCTTTTCGATGTGCCGCTGCAGCTCGTCGAGTACTAGGTTCAGATCGGCCTCGAGCTTCGCGATGTCGTCGAGGACAATGTAGATGAAAGTCTTCCTCTCCTTGATCTTGAAGAACTTCACGCGCTGAGAATTGGGGTGCGGATCGAAACCGGTCAGGTGCTTGGGCTTGCGGAGCCTTGCGAAGACGAGCGTCCCCTCATCGCGCCAGAGCAGACCCGTGTGGATCTGCGCCTTGTCGCCCTGCGGGGTCTTGCCGTTGACAATCGCCAGGATGGTCAGATCCCCCTTGATCCCGCCGCCATGACCAACCCCGATTGCTTTCTTGCCCTTGTCTATAACGAAGGAGGTCCAGTCACGTTTCGCGGCCACGATCTTTTCGAGCCGTTTCTCGACGATCTCAGTAAAACGCTGGAGGACTTGCACCGCTTCGGTGTAGCGCAGGATCCCGTCCTGCAAGAAAACGTCTTCTTCATTCGACATTTTCGAGACCTTTCTTCAGGAGCTCAGTCTGTCTCGCCAGCCGGTTCAGGTGCCGGAGCTGTTTGGTTGGAACTTCGCTCGTATTCCGCGTCGTCGCCAAGTGCCCGAGGAGTCGCTGCTCCACGGCGCCCGTGAAGGCGTATGCCCATGCCCTCCAGATAACGTCTTCCTCTTTTGCAGCAAGCGCTTTCCTGAGCGCCACCGCTACGTCGTCCCAGGTGAGTTCTTCCACCGTGTCGTGCAATCCCTCGTCTTCCTCGTCGATCTCGTGCTTTTTCACGTCTTTCCACTCGTCCAGGTCCTCGGCCGGAAGGAGCATGAAGTTCTTCCAGACCGTGGCTGCTGGGTGCCGCTCGTGCAGCTTGCGCCCGGCTTCGAAAACCTTGCGGAAACCCTTGTCACCGATTTTCACCTCGACGTGGGCGTGCGCGCCGCTCTCCCACTCGACGATCAGGTCGCCCCGACGCTCCCCATCCTTGGTCCTCTCCTCTCGGGACACGGTGCACGCGCCGAGTTCCGCGTCTTCTCCGAAGGCGTCGCCTAGCAGCAGACAGGCGAGCCTTCCGCCCCTCGAGGTTTCGATCAGGTAGGCGAGCCAGTCGGACCAATCTTCTTCGCGGGAGAGGCGCAGCGGTCGGAACCTCGACCAGTCCCGCGCGCTCGGATCCCCACCGAGATCCGCGAGCAGTGCGTTCCACCGATTGAGCAGGACCTGGCGTTCGTTGCACACACGTAGCAGATCAAAGCGCGCCAGATCGGTGAGCTTGTCGAAGAGGCTCCAGTCCATGACCAACACAGTACTTCCCCAGGGAGTGCCCAGCAAGAGGGCGTTAGGCAACTAGGTCACAGGCTGTCCTACTGGGCGGCTACTCTCCGAGAGAGGTAATATCCGAGGATACAGGAGGCCCCGCCATGGAGCTCATCGAAGTGAAAACGACCGCGCAGTTCAAGAAGCACGTCACCGACAGCGACGTGCCGGTGATGGTCTACTTCTATGCGCCGTGGTGAGGCGCCTGCGGACCGGCCGGTCGGGCCGTGGAGAAGGCGGTCGCAGCGGCGAAGGGGAAGGTGGCCCTGGTCAAGGTGAACATCGACGACGCCGAGAAGCTCGCCGACAAGCAGGACATCGAGTACGTGCCGACGATCCGTCTGCACCGGCGTGGCTGCCCGGCATCGCAACTAGAGGCCAAGCCGACGCCGAAGGCGCTCGGGCAGTGGATCGGGGAGTACCTGTCCCTGAAGCCGGCGAGGAAGACGAAGAGGTGAGCGGCGGGAGCGACAGAGGCGCCGGCCTCCTTGAGCGGACGATCTTCTCGTTCGACACCGAGACCACGGGGCTCGATCCGATCGAGGACCGCATCGTCCAGATCGGCGGGGTGTTCCTTCGGAGGGGCGAGCTCGTCGGGCCGCGGCGGTCGTCGCTCGTCAACCCGGGCGTGCCGATCCCGCCCGACGTCACGGCGATCCACGGCATCACCGACGCGGACGTGGCCGACGCCGAGAGCTTCGCGGCGGTCGGACCGCGCTTCGTGGAGTTCCTCCTGCATGCGCCCGACGGGGAGGAGCCGATCCTGTGCGGCTACAACGCGCCCGGCTTCGACGTGCCGTTCATCAACGCGGAGCTTGGGAGCGATCCTCGAAAAGCGCGGGATAGCGATCGTGGCGAGCGCGGGGGAGCGCGGGGTTCGGTTATTTGCCCGGGGGCTCCGGACAGCATAACCGTGTGATCGACGACGCCCCCAAAGACGACA
>JALNZK010000075.1 GCA_023229365.1 Pseudomonadota bacterium
GGGCTCGATCTCGCGCCGCGGGCCTATCACGAGCGGCACCGTCTGCTGCATCTCGGTCGGCCGGATGTCGAGGATCCGCTCGCGGCCCGTCGTCGCGAGCCCGCCGGCCTGCTCGATGATCATCGCGAGCGGCCCGCACTCGAACAGGAGCCGCAGCTTGTCCTCGCCGGTCGCCTGGTTCGTCGGGTACATGAAGACGCCGCCGTAGAGGAGGTTGCGGTGGAAGTCCGCGACGAGCGAGCCGATGTACCGCGAGCTCGTCTTCTCGTAGCGCGGCTCCGCGCCGCCGGTCAGCAGCGTCGCGAACCGCTGGCTCGGCTCGTCCCAGTACGGTGTCTTGGCGCGGTTGGCGGAGAAGCACCTCACCTTGTCCGGGATCAGGATGTTCTCGTGCGAGAGGATGTACTCGCCGATCTCGGGATCGAGCGTGAAGCCGTGGACGCCGTGCCCGGTCGTGAGCACGAGCATCGTGCTCGAGCCGTAGAGGACGTAGCCCGCCGCGGCCTGCTTGTACGGGGGCTGCAGGAAGTCCTCGTGCCGCGCGGTCGAGTAGCCGCTGATGCACCGATAGACCGAGAAGATCGTCCCGAGCGAGCCGTTCGCCTCCGCGATCGAGCGCCCGTCGATCGGGGTGAAGAAGACGATGTACTGATCCGCCGCGCGCGGCTTCTCCGGGAGCCTGACGACGCCGTTCTCCTCGCTGCTCACGAGCCCGGCGACCGACGGCATCCAGACGAGCGCGGACTTCATGACGTCGTTCGCGACGAGGTGGATCTGCGACGGCACCGCGGGGCGCTCGCCGGCCATGGCGATCGACCGGTCGAGCAGCGCGGCGCGCTTCACGTTGGCGACGACCACCTTGCTCGCGAGGCCGATGCGGCGCACCAGGTCCGAGAAGATGCCTCGAGAGTGGGGGTGGAGCCGCTGCTCCTTGCCGATGGTGCTCTCGAGCGTGCGGACTTTCGACCACGGTACTGCGGCCATGTGCGCTCCACCTGGTGCCGGCGGCCGAGTGCGGCCGCATCGACTTCTGATATGTGCGAATTCGCGGAGTTAGTCAAACCCCGACTGGGTGCGCGGCGACGCGGTTTGTGAGAAGATGAGCTTCGCGCGTTCCGGAGGGAAGAAGAGCGATGAGAGAGGATGGGAAGATCATGGGAAGGGATGTGTTCCTGCGCGGGCTCGCCCTCGCCGCGGTGCTGCTTTTCGGGGTCGCGTGCGACGAGAGCGGCGGCGGCGCCCTCGACGCGGGTGAGGACGCGGGCGAGGACGGGGTGCTCGATCTCGGCGAGGTCCTCGATCTCGAGCCCGGGGACGACGGCGCGTTCTCGTTCGACGTGACGCCCGAGGGCGGAGACGAGAGATACGTGCTGCAGCTCGTCTCGCTCTCGCGCGCGCCGGAGACCGACTACGGGTACGAGGTGACGCTGGACGGCGAGGCGCTCGGCGCGCCTACGGAGGTGGGCCCCGTCGAGGGTGACGTGTTGCCGCCGCCCATGCACGCGCCGCCGCGCCTCCTCGAGGCCGCGATCCGCGCGGTTTCGGACGGCGCCGGGCGGGCGCTGCCCTCGAAGGCGGATCCGCCCGCCGTGGGCGACACGGTCCAGTTCGAGATCGCGGACACCGCGAGCAGCACCGCGACGATCGACGCCGAGGTGATGGGTGTCAGCGACGAGCTCGTGATCGCGTTCGACCGCACCACGGACCCGGATCTGGCGATCGACTCGACGATCCTCGACGAGCTGGTCGCGAACTTCGAGGGGATCGTCCTGCCGCGGGAGCGCGCCTACTTCGGCGAGGAGTCGGACGTCAACGAGGACGGCCACGTCACGGTGCTGTTCAGCCCGCTCGTCTTCACGGCCACCGGCGGCGTCACCGCCTACGTCGCGCCGTGTGATCTCCTCGCGGACGGCACGCCCGGCTGCCCGGCCACGAACGAGCAGGAGATGATCTACGTGTCCCCGCCCGAGCTCCTCGAGTCGTACATGGCGACCGCCACGGCGATGACCGAGGTGATGGCGCACGAGTTCCAGCACGCGATCTACTTCTACAGGAAGTTCATGCTCAACGACGCGCTCACGGCGGACGAGAGCATGTACGTGACCGAGGGGATGTCCGCCATGGCCCAGGATCTGACGGGGTTCCAGGCGGGCAACAAGTACGTCGCCGGCATGGCGATCGAGGCGGTGAACGACTTCTCGCTCGCGGACGTCCTCGCGTACCCGTACGGCTACGACGATATGCACGACGGCACGTACAGGGGCGCGGCGTACCTGATCCTGCGGTACGCCTTCGACAGGCTCGGGGGCGACTCGATCACGGAGGCCGGCGAGATCGTGGACGAGGGCGGCCTCCCGTTCCTCGAGGCGATGGGGAACGATCCGCTCTACGGCTACGAGGCGCTGGAGGCGGCCGCGGGCATGGACGCGGACGCGCTGTTCGAGGACTTCTACACCGCGATGCTCCTCGACGACCGCACGAGCGGCGGCGCGGCGCTGACCGAGGATCCGCGTTGGCTGTTCGCCGATCCGTGGGACGATCCGGTGACCGGCCAGACCCACGGCGCGACGATGTGCTTCGATCTCGCCGGCGGGACGTGGCTCGTCCGGGGCGTATGGATCCAGCAGGGCGGCGCGGACGCGACGATCCGGTCCGGCGGGGCGGAGTACGTGTTGATCGAGGCGGGCGCGGCGGGCGCGCCGATCTCTATTGGCGCCGCGGCGGAAGACGGGGCGGGGCTCGCGGCGCGGCTGGTGAGGATCAGGTGACGGGAAAGGACGGGAGGATCATGGGAAAGAACGGGATCTTGATTGGGCTGATCGCGGCCGTGGCGCTGACCCATGGGATCGCCTGCGACGACGACGGCGGCGGCTCGGGCGACGCGGACACGGACACGGACACGGACACGGACTCGGACTCGGATACGGACACCGATACCGATACGGACACCGATCTCGAGTGCACGGACGAGGACATGTACTGGATCTGGGATCTGTCGGACATGCCGCCTGCGGACACCCAGGTCTGCGCGCACGTCCGAGGCGAGGGCGAGAACGTCCACGTGCTCGTGGCCGACGACGCGTGGGGCGCGACCGTCGATCAGGAGGCGGTCGACGGGCTGATCGCGGCGTGGGACGAGGCGACGCCGTCGGATCCCGCGAGGGGCATCTTCGAGATCGTGACCGGGGCGTTCGGCGAGCCGCCGGACGCGTTCGACGACGACCCCAAGATCTGGCTCTTCCTGTACGAGATGGAAGGGTACATGGGGAACAGCTTCGACGGCTACTTCAAGGTCGACGACCAGCTGAACGGCGCGACGTCGAACCACCACGAGATGCTCCACATCAACTCGCTCACCAACGCGCCGGACGGGAACTACTCGCTGTCGGTCCAGGCGCACGAGCTCCAGCACCTGATCCACTACGGGCAGGACACGAACGAGACCGCGTTCGTGAACGAGTCGATGAGCGAGCTCGCCATGGTGCTCACCGGCTTCGGCGCGGACGAGTCGTGGGTCTCGAGCTGGCTCAACGACCCGTCGGATCCGCTCATGGCCGACGGGCCGGATTCCTACAACTACGGCGTGTTCCTTCTGTTCGGCGACTACGTGTACGAGCGGCTCGGCGGCGACTTCGTCGCGTCGCTCGTCGCGGACCCGGAGAACGGCGTCGCCTCGCTCGAGGCCCTGCTCGGTGACCTCGACACGCCGACGACGTTCGCGGCGCTGCTTGGCGATCTCGCGCTCGCGATCGCGGTGAACGACCCGGAGCTCGGAGGCGGCGAGTTCGGGTTCGAGCTCATCGACATCGACGCGCCGGACGCCACGGCGTTCTCGACGACGGTCACGGCGGACGTCGCGGTGCCGGCGGACGGCGGGTTCGCGTTCTTCTCCTCGACCGAGGAGGCCAGTGATCGCGCCGTGCGCTTCGTGACAGCGGCCCCCGACGATCTCGAGGTGCGCATCGCGTTCGCCGGCACGGCCGGGAGCGCGCTCGTCGACGCGGCCTTGACAGGCGGGACGACGGACGTCTCGCTCGGCACGTGGCCCGCGGGCGCCGAGCTCGTGGTGACCGCGACGAACGCCACCGGCGCCGACGTCGATCTCCAGGTCTCGCTGCTGTATCTCTGATCTCGGGGGCTACCGCTTCTTCTTGTTCTTCCTGCCCTTGGGCTCGTCGGTGCGGCGGACGAACAGCTCGTAGCTCTCCACCGAGCCGGCTAAGAGCGTCTCGTGGAACACGAACTCGAACGTCCGGCTGGCGTCGGCCCCCTCCTTTATCCCGTCGATCTTCTGGCTCCGCCCGATCTCGGACCTGGAGCCGTCGAACGCCCGCAGCTGCAGCTCGCCCTCGAACGCCGTGTCGAAGATGAGGTACTGGGTGACGCGGATCGGCGGGCCCGCGTCCTCCTGCATCTGGCCGAGGCGGAGCCTGAGCGGCTCCTGCTCCTTGCCCTTGTGCAGCTCCACCGGCCCGACCGCGTCGCCGGTCAGGACGACCGCCTTGGGCGGGATCAGCTCCATGTTGTAGTGGCGGATCCCGCGCAGGGACAGGTTGCGGCTGAAGTAGACCGACACCTCCTGGACGGAGCCCGCGGGCTGGTTGAGGCACGGCGAGACCGCGCGCCCCTGCTCGACGTTGTCGGCGTCGTACGCGTGGAGCATCACCCGCTGCTTGACGAGCTGCGAGAGCGCGAGCACGAGCCGGATCTCGTTCCCTTCGTCGCCGGTGCTCCCCTCGGTGGCCCGGTTCACGGTGACGCCGGCCGCCTCGGCCTCCTTCGCGACGAACACGGTGACCGGCGGGTGGACGACCTCCTCGACCCCCGTGTCGAGCTCGCGGATCAGCTCGTTGACCTTCTCGGCCTTCCTCGGCTCCGCGGGCTCCTCCCGGCAGCCCGACGGCGGGACCGCCGCGAGCGCCAACGCCGCGCCGATGGTGACGAGTCGCATCATTTCATGGGCCTTCTTTTTCGCCAGTATACACCGAGTCGGGAAAGGATAGGATCCGGCCATGAACAAGAGCTCAACGCGGCGCGCTCTCGCCTCCGCGGGCGCGATCCTCGAGCGGATCCACCCGGGACACCTCGGGCTCGCGGCGGGGGCGGGCGTCCTCGTCGGCTTCTGGCTCGCGGACAGCGGCGTGCGGTTTCTGCCGACCGCGGTCGGCGCCGTGCTCGTGACAGTCCTCGCGGGCTTCCTCGCGGTGATCCTCTCCCGCGTCCTGCAGGGCACCGCGCTCGAGGACACGGCCGAGCGCCGGCGGGTCCGCAAGCGCGTCCTCGCGGTCGGCGCGATCGCCGTCGCCGCGGCGACGCTCCGGCTCGTCGTCTTCTGGATGGAGTCGCCGTCGCCGCTCACGCAGCTGTCCGAGGACGACTTCGACGCCGCGTTCGAGATCGACACGGCGCGGTACCGCGAGCTGGAAGGGGGCATGGAGCGCGCCGTCGCGTTCCTCGAGGCCCCGCGCGCGATGTTCGACGCGGCCGTCCCCGGCGTCCTGACCGCGGAGGAGGAGCGCCAACTCCTCGCGACCTGGCGCGCCCTCTACGAGACCGGGTTCGCGCTCGATCAGCTCCGCGTCTTCTACGAGGACTGGTTCCGGTTCGATCCGTCGCGCGCCGAGCGGAGCCGCCACCTGCGAGGCTTCCTCCTGGCGTACGCCGCGGAGCTGTCCCTCTACGAGAAGGCCACGCGGGCGACGCTCCGCATCCGGAGGAACGAGAACGCCGTGAAGTTCCTCAACGCGCCCCACCCCGGCGAAGGGCTCGGCGCCGACACCTTCAGCTTCTTCCGGCAGGAGCTGCAGGGCACCCGGGACAAGGCCCGCATCGAGGCGGGCGCGAAGTACCTCGCGTTCCTCGAGCGCGCCTTCCGCGGGCGGGCCGAGGCGCGCGGTCTCGGCCTGGGGTGGCTCTGGGACGTGATCGAGGGGCGCCTCGCCGCGTTGCGCGCGACCGCCCCCTTGCGCAAGACCGCCCTGGGCGTCGAGTCCGACCTGGAGCTGATCAAGCGTCCGGCCCGCCGCAACTGGTACCCGACGCAGAAGAAGGCGGCCGAGCTGATGGGCGACACCAAGGTCCGGCGGATCGGGCGCTACCTCATCTCGCGCGAGCAGCAGGAGCGGGTGGATCAGCGGCTGGAGCCCGGCGACATCCTCCTCGCGCGCAAGAACTGGTACCTGAGCAACGTCGGGCTGCCCGGGTTCTGGCCCCACGCCATCCTGTACCTCGGAGATCCGCAGAAGCTCGCCGCGTTCGGAGGCGCGCCGGAGGTGGTCGACTACGTGGAGCGGATCTCCGGGAAGCGCCAGCCGCTGACGAGCTACCTCGCCGCCGCACACCCGCGCGATTGGGCGGCGTACTCCCGGGGCAGCGGGCGGGATCCCTTCCGCGTCATCGAGGCGGTGAGCGAGGGCGTGGTGTTCAACACGATGGACCACGTGGCCGGCGACTACCTCGTGGCGCTGCGGCCGCGGCTCGGCGCGGCCGAGAAGGCGCGCGCGATCGTCGAGGCGTTCGGGCACCTGGGGAAGCCGTACGACTTCGAGTTCGACTTCGCGACCGACCACGCCCTCGTGTGCACCGAGCTCGTGTGGCGCAGCTATAGGCCCGACGCCGGGATGAGGGGCCTGCGCGTGGCGCTCGTCGAGATGATGGGCCGCGAGACGCTCCCGGCGAACGAGATCGCAAGGTTGTACGCAAAGGAGCGCGGGCGGCCGGACGCGCAGCTCGAGTTCGTCCTCTTCCTGGACGCGCGCGAGGCGGAGGGGCGGGCCGTGGTCTCGGACGAGGCGGCGTTCGCCGCGACGCCGGACCGGACGAAGTGGGACGTCGCCCAGAGGTGAGCCCTACTCCGGAAGCCCGGCCTTCCGCTTGACGGCGGCGACGTCGAGCGCGGCGACGAACGCGGGCAGGTTCTCCCAGATCGCGTGGAAGCCGAAGCCGCCGCGGGTCATCTCGGCGACCGCGTCCTCCTTGCTCCACCCCTGGATCGCGACGCGGTAGATCGCCGTCATGGCGCCCGTGCGATCCGCGCCGTGGCTGCAGTGCACGAACACCGGCGCGCGCTTCCTATCCGAGAAGATCGAGAGGAACGCCTCGACGTCCTCCGCCTCGAGCTCCCACGGCTCGGCCGGGATCTCGACGAGCGCGATCCGCGTGCCCGCGACGAGCGCCGCGTCCGAGCCGCCGAGCCGCAGGTTGACGTCGGTCCGCACCCCGAGGCGCTCGAGCGCGACGAACCCCTCGCGCGTGGGCTGGGCGCCGCGGAAGAGATCGTCGGAGACCTTGTAGAAGTTCTTGAGCGGCGGATGGGCGAGCGGCTGCGCCCAGGAAAGCGGCCGGCCGGCGATCTGGCGGACGTCTCCCGTGAACGGGCCGGTGGAGTGCTTGTACGACAGCACGGTGTACACGAGCGCGCCGCCTATCAGGGCGCCGACGAGGACGAGGAGGACGGGGCGGAGCTCTGCGGTCAACCTCACTCGATCACCGGGTTCGGGTTGATGGAGCGCACGCCCACCCCGCCGAGGTAGCCGTACGACTGGCAGTAGTCGGTGCCGACGACCGAGAGCCCGACCGGCGCCGACGCCTCGAGCGTGTGCGCGCCGTCCAGGCAGCCTGTCGTGTTTTCCGGGTTGTCGATGACGACGTAGCCGACCTCCCACCCGGTGCTGCCGACCGGAAAGAAGCTGTCCGGCGGCAGCTCGCCGAGGCAGTCCAGCTCTACCGTGACCCCGGCCTCGCGGACGACGATGATTTGGTCGTACGCGAAGTCGAACACGTTGTCCGTGCTGAACACGTACCGGTCGAGGAACTGCCCGGCCGGCGGCGACTGGAGCATGTACGGGTCGCCTTCCTGCGCGGCGGAGCAGGTCACGTACAGGGCGCCGGTCATCACCTCGTACGCGAAGAACGGCGCCGGGTCCGAGGACGAGCCGAAGACTCCGGTCGCGAGGTGGTTTTCCGACGTCATGAACTCCAGCACGTCGCCCTGCGCGGCGAACGTGTACGACGAGCCGGCGGGCGCGGGCGCCGGCGGATTGAACGTCACGGTCATGTTGTCCGTGCCGGCGATGATGCGCCAGAGCGCCGGGTCCTGTGCGGCCGAGCAGCCCAGCCGCGGCAGCGGCCGCGCGAGCACCGTGCTCGTGCCCCACGCCTCGAGCGGGAGGATCTGCTCCTCGATGTGGTCGCAGCAGCAGTAGTCGACGGTCGGCGCCACGGCGCACGAGTTGCCGCCGAACACCGCGACCGTCTTGTTCGCCTGCACCACCGTGCCGGTGAGGTCGCCGCCCACGGCGTCCGAGCGGATGGTGAGCACGTCGCCGGCGTCGAGCGAGAACGCCGCCGACTCGCTCCCGGCCGCGAGCGGGCCGATGCCGTTGTACGCCTCGACCGCGACCTTCGGGATGAAGGTCACCGCGGTGCCGTCCTCGGTCGCGACCACCGTGACCTGCGACAGGATGGTCATGTCGGTGCCGGGCGTGACCGTGGGCCACGACGCCGCGAGGTAGGTCCCGGTCAGGCTCGTGACCGGCACCAGGAGCGAGGCGTCGGTGGAGAAGATCTCCGCGCCGTAGGGGTTCCACTGGTAGGCGAGCACCGGCACGTCCGAGGTCAGGCGGAACGCCTTGTCGACGCCGATCCCCTGGATGTTCACCTCGGCCGGGCCGACGAGGCAGCCGGCCGCGCAGGCGACGTCGATCACCTCGAGCGCCAGCGGCGCCAGGGTGGTCGAGAAGATGACGGCGCCGTTCCCGGACTCCAGCGACACCGACGCGCTCTGGTCCTGGTGGGGGTTCGAAACCACGACCGCGTAGTCGAGCGGATCGGCGGACTGCGAGAAGCCGGAGCTGTCGTCCCAGTTGTCCATGTCCACGGTCCAGAACTCGCACCCCACCGAGGTCAGCGCCTCGGCCGCGTCCGCGCACGTCGGCGGGATCGACGGCCCGTCGTATCCCGTGTCGGAGTCCGAGTCGGAGTCCGAGTCGGTGTCCGTGTCGGCGTCCGAGTCACCGTCGCCGCCGCCGGTCGAGCGCTTGTCGCTGGAGCAGCAGGCCGCGCCGAAGGCGACGAGCGCGAAAACCCCTGTACCCACGAGCCGCGTACGCATGGCAGTACCCCCTTGTTGGGGTGGATTCTACCAGCTTTCGCGGCGCGATGTGCGCGTTCGACGGCGCGGCGGGAAGCAAGTGGGACGAAGGCAGAGTGGGACTACTGAGACTTAGGGGACAGGTGGGGCTGTCGAAGGTGCCGCCTGCACGAGGAGCGCCGGGTCTGGTGGCGGGACCGCAAAGTGCGGTAAGGTGCTCGGGAGAAAGGAGCCAACCATGCAACTCATCACAAGGTCCGATTTCGACGGCCTCGTCTGCGCGGTGCTGCTCGTGGAGGCCGGCGTGGTGGACAAGTTCAAGTTCGTGCACCCCAAGGACGTCCAGGACGGGCTGGTCGAGGTAACGGAAGACGACATCCTGGCCAACGTGCCGTACGTCAAGGGCTGCGGGCTCTGGTTCGACCACCACTCGAGCGAGGACGAGCGCCTCCTCCTCGAGGAGGACTTCCGGATGAAGGGGGACAGCCGCCCGGCGCCGAGCTGCGCCCGCGTGGTCTACGAATACTACGGCGGGGCCGAGCGCTTCTCGAAGCTCGACGCGAGCGGGCTCATGACCGCGGTGGACAAGTCCGACTCCGGAGACCTCGAGCTCGAGGACATCCGCGATCCCAAGGGCTGGATCCTCCTGGCCTTCGTCATGGATCCGCGCACCGGGCTCGGCCGCTTCCGCGACTACCGCGTCAGCAACTACCAGCTGATGGAGGACATGATCGGCTACTGCCGCACGATGTCGGCCGAGCAGATCCTCGAGCTGCCGGACGTCAAGGAGCGCGTCGAGCGGTACGGCGCGCAGCAGAAGGCGTTCGAGGAGGCGCTGCGCTCGCACAGCCGCACCGACGGGAACGTCGTGGTCACCGACTTCCGCGATCTCGAGGAGATCCCGAGCGGCAACCGCTTCACCGTCTACGCGCTCTATCCGGAGCAGAACATCTCCGTGCTCGCCCTGTGGGGCAAGGACAAGCAGAACACCGTCTTCACGATGGGCCACTCCATCACGAACCGCGGCTCGATGACCGACGTCGGCTCGCTGATGCTCAAGTATCGAGGCGGCGGCCACCAGAAGGTCGGCACCTGCCAGGTCAAGAACGACGACGCCGAGCGCGTGCTCGCCGAGCTCGTCACGAAGGCCAAGGCCGCGGGCTGAGGCCGGGAACGGGGGCACCCATTGAGAAACGCGTTTTCAGCAATCGCCGTCGGCCTCTGCGCGGCGCTCGCCGTGGGTTGCGGCGGCGCGGAGCAGGAGGTCGTCAAGAAGAAGCCCGCGCACGTGAAGGTGGACGAGCCGTTCTTCCGCGTCCAGGCCATCGGCCCGCTCGACGGGGCGGTCGAGAGCGCCCGCCTGCCGTTCCTGCTCGGCGCGGACGGGAAGATCCTCGACACGCCGTGCTTCGAGCGCGCGACCGGCCCGGGCTCGTGGGAGACGGAGCGCCCGCAGGTGCTCGAGAAGCTCGGGCAGAACGACGCGGCGATCTCGAAGACGATCCTCGGGTGGGTCGAGGCGGAGATCCTGTCGTTCGGGCCGCTCGGCGCGCTCAAGGGCAAGCTGCAGGCGACGTACGGGCGCCCGACGGTGATCCACGCGGCGAACGAGAAGATCCGGCTCGCGGCGGATCAGGCGTGCATCGACGAGGAGACGCGCTTCCTCCCGGACGGCGCGAAGGCGGTGACGACTCTGTTCGGGGCCAAGGTGCTCGCGCTCCACGGCAAGGACGCGCTGTCGAAGCAAGAGCTCAAGGCGCTGCGCAAGGCGGCCGCGCGGGCGAAGGTCGGCTTCCGGCCGTCACGCGGCTTCCTGCGGGCGCTCGACCCGGAGACCGGGGCGTTCGCCGTGGACGAGGCGAAGCGGCCGCTCTTCGTCGGGCCGGACGGGAAGCCCGTGACCGAGGATCGGCTCCCGCCCGAGGAGGAGCTGCCGGTCAACGGGTTCGAGCTCGTGATGTACGCGCCGCTCTGGTTCGCGTGGGGCGATCTGCCCAAGGAGCTGTGGCAGAAGGAGAACGATCCCGCGATCTGCGCGCTGAACGTCGTCGACTACGACGCGACCCCCCGCGTGCCGACGTGCGACAAGATGCGCGAGGCGGGCTTCGGCGTCGAGCCCGCGGACGCGGAGGGCGAGGTCGTGCTCAAGGTCGCCTCGGACGGGGTCGTCGCGACGAAGACGGCGAAGTACGGGCAGGAGACGATGATCCAGGCCGGGCGCCGCGTCGTCGTGTGGCTCACGGCCACGCCGATCGAGGAGGGCGCCGATCTCAAGGTGGACAGCCTCGTGCTCGACCCCAAGGAGAAGGCCGGGGGCGAGCTCGGAGCGTTCGGCAAGCCCGCGCCCTCGAAGAAGAAGAAGCGTTAATCGGTCACGTCGAACGTCGCGCGGCCGAGCTCGACGCCGCCCGCGTCGCGGACGATCGCGGCCCAGCGGCCGGGCTTCTTGAAGCCCGAGTGGTACGCCCACGTCCGCCACTTCGGCTGCTCCCCCACGGCCAGCGTCACCGCGCCGCGCTCCGTGCCCGAGCCCTCGAGGAGCCAGGCGACGCTCAGCTCGGAGCCGAGCTTCTCGGGGTTGTTCACCTCCATGATCGCGTACAGCTTGTTGCCGCCGGCGAGGCTGAACGACGTGTCCGGCTCCACCGGCTGCCGCTTCTCCACGCCGCGCGCGATCACGAGCGAGGCGAGCGAGACGCCCTCGCGCTCGAGGAGCTTAACCTCGGGGGCGGCCTCGGGCGCGGACGGATCGATCGGCACGGCGGCGACCGGATCGACGGCCGCCGGGTCGGGGGCCGCGGCGGGCTCGGGCGCGGGTGCCGCGGGCTCCGGCGCTGGAGCGGGCTCGGCGTCGGCGCGCACCGCCGGCTTCGCGTCGTTCGGCAGAGGCTCGGCCCCGCCGGACGAGCAGCCGGCGCACAGGAAGATAGCGGCCAGGATCGCGGAAACGTATGTCGTCTTCATGGTGTTGCCCTCCCTCGTCGACCTTCGACCGTGAAACGCGCCCCCCCGTCGCCGTCATTCCGGGAAACACGGAAAGCGCCGCGTTGACCGGGCGAAAATCAGGCTCTATATAAACCGGCATGAAAACCGACGAAGACGAAATCGAAACGTTCAACGCGGCGGACTACTTCATCGACAGGAACATCCGGCAGGGTCGGGGCCACAAGACGGCGCTCTACTTCAAGGACCGGAAGTACACCTACAACGACCTCCAGAAGATGGTGAACAAGACGGCGAACGCGCTCGTCGAGCTCGGCCTGCGCATCGAGGATCGCGTCGTGCTCCTCATGCTCGACACGCCCGAGTTCTACGCCTGCTTCTGGGGCGCGATCCGCATCGGCGCCGTGCCCGTGCCGGTGAACACGATGCTCACGCCGGACGACTACCACTACTTCCTCAACGACAGCCGCGCGCGGGCGCTCATGGTGAGCGAGAGCCTCGTGCCGACGATCTACAAGGTCACGGGCGACCTGCCGTACCTGCGCGACCTCATCGTGCTCGAGGAGGGCGTGGGCGCCCACCTGCCGTTCAAGCAGAAGTACAGGCAGGCGCCGAGCACCTGCAAGTCCGCGCCGACCTCGCGCGACGACGTCGCGTTCTGGCTCTACTCCTCGGGCTCGACCGGGTTCCCGAAGGGCGCGATCCACTCCCAGCACGACATGATCGACTGCGCCGAGGGGTTCGCAAAGGGCGTGATCGGCCTGAACGAGGACGACATCACCCTGTCCGCCGCGCGCCTCTTCTTCGCGTACGGCCTCGGCAACTCGAACTTCTTCCCGCTGTCGGTCGGCGGCTCCGCGGTGCTCTACCCGGATCGCCCGACGCCGGAGCTCATCTTCGGCCTCCTCTGCAAGCACAAGCCCACGGTCTTCTTCGGCGTGCCGACCCTCTACGCGGCCATGCTCGACTACGCCGCCAAGAACGATCAGCTGCACGGGACCGAGCCGGATCCCAACGGGGCGCACGCGCTCTCCTCGGTGCGCCTGTGCGTCTCCGCGGGCGAGGCGCTGCCGCCGGACGTCTACACGCGCTGGAAGGAGCGCTACGGCGTGGAGATCATCGACGGCATCGGCTCGACCGAGATGCTCCACATCTTCCTCTCCAACCGGCCCGGGAAGGTGAAGCCGGGCAGCACGGGCACCCCGGTGCCGGGGTACGAGTGCAAGCTGCTCAACGACGACGGCACGGAGACGCCCACGGGCGAGATCGGCACGCTGCACGTCAAGGGGAACAGCGCGGCGCAGTTCTACTGGCGCAAGCGCGAGAAGACCCGCAAGACGATGGTCGGCGAGTGGATCAACACCGGCGACAAGTTCATGAAGGACGCGGAGGGCTTCTACTGGTGTCACGGCCGCGGCGACGACATGCTCAAGGTCGGCGGCATCTGGGTGTCGCCGGTCGAGGTCGAGCGCGCGATCACGGGCCACGACGCGGTGCTCGAGTGCGCGGTGGTCGGCCACCCGGACAAGGACAATCTCGTCAAGCCCAAGGCGTTCGTCGTGCTCAAGGACAAGGCGGGGGCCTCGGAGGCGCTCGCCGACGAGCTCAAGGCGTTCGTGCGGGACAGGCTCGCCAAGTACAAGTACCCGCGCTGGATCGAGTTCGTGGACGACATCCCGAAGACGTCCACCGGCAAGTTCATGCGGTTCAAGCTGCGGGGGCAGGGGTAAGCGGCCGGCTTCGCGCCTCGGGAACGACTACTCTCCCAAGACGGCGTCGAGGCTCGGTGCGTCGAGCACGAGGTCGGAGTAGGCGAGGAGCTGTTCGGGGGTAGCTGCGGCTAACCGCTCGCGGGCCGTCGCGTCAAGCGGTCCGAAGCGCCTCTCGAGCAGGCGGAGCAGAACCGCAGACTGGCCTTCCGCCCGGCCTTCCGCCCGGCCTTCCGCCCGGCCTTCCGCCCGGCCCTTTTCCTCTCCGATGGCTCGCCCTTGTGCCTCGCCGCGCTCGCGCCACTCGCGTTCCCATCTTTCGAGATGTGTCTCGAGCATTGTCCTCGTCTCCATCAGCGTGGGCGCCGCATGCTCGGAGCTCAGTTTCGGTTGCAGCACCCGTGCCAGCATCGTCTCGAACGCGCGTCGCAGTTCCGATTGCTCCGGCGTACCGAGCCAGGCGACGAGCGCGTTCACGACCTCGAGTATAGCACCCGGCGCGCGATCGTGCTCCAGTCGGAACAGCGCCCCTGCGAGGTTGCGCAACGACGGATCCCCCGAATCGCTGAGCAATCGTTCCTCGAGCAGCAGGTAAGAGATACGTGGGCGCCAGCGTTCGAGCCCGAACGGTGCTTCACAAACGAGCTCGCCGACATCGGTCGCGGCGGTCCACGCCTCGTCGCCTGCGTGCAGTACGATCGGCACGACCGGGGGCAACATCCTTCCATCGACAAGCTCCTTGCGCCGGATGAGGTCCTGATACAGAAGCCCGACATAGGTCATGACTCGCGCGGCCATGAAGCGGTCCACCGCGCTTTGGAACTCGAGCAGGACGTAAACGTACAGCCACTGGTCGCGGAAGCGGACGCGCCAGATCATATCGTCCTCGCGCTCGCGAAGGTCGTCGGAGACGAAACTACCCACCTGGCGTTCAAGTGTGTCGAGGTCGAGCTCCTTGACCCACTCTTCGCGCACGAACCCGGTGAGAAGATCACGCACCATGACGGGGTGCGAAAAGAGTCGTTTGTAACCGCGGTCGCGTTCGCCCATGTGCACCTCCGGCAGAGTCAACCAGCAAGAGGTGAGCCAAGTGCCGCCGCGCGGGATGGCAGAGGATGAAAGAGGGAAGAGTGGCGGAACCGGTGGCGGGCGGCGGGCGTCGCCGGCGGCAGCGCCTGATGTGCCGAACGGCTGGCGTCGGAGGATCAGTCCTCCCGCCTGATGACCATCGCGGTGGTCACGCCGCCGCCGCCGCAGATCGACGCCACGCCGAGCTCCTTGCCCCGCTGCTTGAGCGCGTTGTAGAGCGTGACGATGATCCGCGCTCCGGAGATGCCCGTCGGGTGGCCGAGGGCGATGGCGCCGCCGTTCACGTTGAGCTTCGCGAGATCGAGGCCGAGCGTCTTCACGTTCACGAGCGCCTGCACGGCGAACGCCTCGTTGACCTCGTAGAGATCCATGTCCTTCACCGTCATGCCGGCCTTCTCGAGGGCTTTTGGGATGGAGACGCCCGGCCCCTCGCCCATGTAGCGGCCGTCCACCGCCGCCTGGGCGTACGACACGAGGCTGAACAGCGGCTTCGCGCCCTGCGCCTTGGCCCGCTCGCGGGTCGTGAGCACGAGCGCGCACGCTCCGTCGGACATGCCGCACGCGTTGCCCGCCGTCACGCGCCCGCCTTCCTTCTTGAACGCCGGCGGCAGCTTCGCGAGCTTCTCGAGCGTCGTGTCCTTGCGCGGCGTCTCGTCCTTGTCGAAGACGACCTCGGGGCGCTTGCCCTTGGCCGGGATCACGACGGGTACCGTCTCGTCCTTGAAGCGCCCCTCCTCGATCGCGGCGACCGCCTTCTGGTGACTGGCCAGCGCGAACTCGTCCATCTCCTGGCGCGACACGTCGTGCTTCTCGAGCAGGTTCTCCGCGGTGTTGCCCATGCCGTAGCCGCAGGTCGGGTCGATGGAGTCCGACCAGCCGTCCTCGAGCTTGCGGTCGCCCATCTTGAACCCCTCGAAGCGGCAGTTCTTGAGCAGGAACGGGATCGTCGACATGGAGTCCATGCCGCCGGTCATGTAGACCTCGCCGCGGCCGGCCTGGATCCCCTCGGCCGCGAACATGATCGACTTCATCCCGGACGGGCACGCCATGTTGAGCGTGATCGCCGGGACCTCGACCGGGAGGCCCGCGAAGATCATCGCCGAGCGCGCCGAGTTCGGGCCGTTGCCCGCCTGGCGGCACGAGCCGTAGATCACCTCGGCGATGTCGCTGCCCTGGAAGCCCGAGCGCTCGAGCGCCGCCTTGATCGCGGCAGCGCCGATGTTGTAGACCGGCACGTCCTTGAGCGTGCCGCCGAAAGAGCCCATGGGCGTGCGCACCGCGCTGACCGCCACGATATCGCTGAGTTTCGTCATGTTCCGCTCCTCGCTGGTTGATCGAACGAGAGGGCAATATAGAACGGAACGGGGCGGGATTCCAAGGGGAGTTGGAAGAGGGTGACGCTACCTACTCGCAGCGCGCGACGAGCTCGGGGTGCGTTCTGAGCCATGCGACCATCGCATCGAGGACGCGCTCCACCTCGACGATTCGGCCCGTCGCGATGGCGAAGATCTCCGACGCGCACACCTCGTCGTAGAAGTGGACCATCCGGTTGCGGTAGCCGGCCATGTCCCGCAGAAGAGCCGCCTCTTCGGCGCTCAGGACGCCGCACTCGGCGAGCCGGGTGGCGATCTCCTTGTACTCGACGACCGGCCTGCCGAAGCCTTTGGCCAGGACATGACGACCGAGGTCGAGGACCGCCTCGAGAGCGCGTCTCAAGTAGGACTCCGCGGCGGCGACCGTGGCGGGAGTGGCCAAGAAGACGGCTTCGTCGTTCAGCGGGAGGGCGCGCAGCCCGGCGAACATGTCGCGGACCCACGCCACCCTCGCGGCGATCACGTCGCCGCGGATGAGGCTCGGGGTCATCTCCCTCCCTCGTCGATCACCGCCGAGACGCGGGACCGCTGGAACGGCAGAAGGTCGCCGGCGCGGCGCAGCGCAAAGAGCTCGAACTCTGCGGTCTCGCGCGGAGAGACATCGACCAACAGCTCGCCCGATACGACGTCGGCGGCCAGGAACGATGATGCCTCGCCCAAGACGACGAGGTCGACCCTCTCTACGCCGAGCAGGTCCTCGATGCCAGCGGTGAGCCGCACGCGTTCGCGCTCGTCGAGAGACCCGTCTCTAGGCATGAGCAAGCCGATGTCGACGTCCGAAGACCCCCGTTCGGGTCGTTCCTCACCGCCCCGCGCGCGAGCGGCGATCTCCATGGCCCTGCTTCCGAAGACGTACAGGGCGATCGCGCCGTATTCCCGGCACAGACGTTCGAGACTGTGGGCGAGCGGAGTCCCCATGCGCGAATCATACGCCAGGGGTTCGGGATCGGACAAGGCGAGGTTCTACGCCACGGGCTGGCCGACCGTACGCGCCGTCTCACTCAATCGACGACGGGAAGTAGAGATCCACCTCCTCGTCGCTGTGGGCGACGTCGGTCGAGGGGAGCGGATCGGCGGTCGCGAGCTTGTCGAGGAACGCCGCGAGGCGGGTCCGGTCGTCCGCCGAGAGCTCGAGGTAGGTCGCGATGTCGTCCGCGCTCGCCCAGGCGACCGGGATCTCCTCGGCCGCGCAGGGCGCGTCGTCCGCCTCGACGATCTGCCCCACGTTGTCCACGCAGGCGGTGAGCGGCGTCGCCTGGTCGTTGTCAACGAAGCTCGCCCAGTAGTGTCCCGGGAACTCCTCGCCGCTGTCGCGATCGATGCCGCCCACGCCCGCGGCGACGAGGTAGACCTCGGGGTTGTCCATCCCCGCCGAAAGGAGCTTTGCGGCGAAGCGGTGCGTGGCGAACTTCACCAGCAGGATCACCCGGTTGTAGAACGTCGTGGCCGCCGCGAAGTTGAAGGCGAGGACTCTCGGCGAGGTGCCGTCCAAGCCCACGTAGACTTGGTAGACATCCGTCTGCTCGCTCTCCGGCGTCTCGGGCGCGTGGTGGCGGAAGGCGCTGGCCAGCGTCGCCTGGTAGCCGGGCGCGACCGAGTAGGCCACGTAGCGCGTGTTGACGCCGGAGCCATCGGCGTCGAGCGCCCCCTTGCAGGTGAAGAGGTCGTAGGTGTCGAGGACGAACCGGTCGGGCTCCGCGCCCCCACCCGCCGCGGACTGGAACGAGCCGGCGTCGATCGCGCCCTTGGTGAGCCCGCACCGCGACTTGAGCCCGCCGACCGTCGCCTCGGCGTGGTGGATGAACCCGATCAGGGCATCGTTGGTGAACTTCGTGGAGTTCATCCCGTCGTTCTCCTCCACGTCGATTCCCGGCGGGCAGTAGTCGAAGTTCGGCCACTCGTGGCACTCGTAGCGGAAGAAGTCGCCGAGCATGTCGTAGCTCGCGGCCGTCTCCGGGCCGTCGGCGTAGACCGTGTACCCGTCGACCCCGGCGTCGGCGCCCTCCGCGACGAGCGGCAGCGACTCGAGGGAGGCCTCGGTGAAGTGGAGGGGCGTGTCCTCCGAGGGATCGTCCGCGCCGCAACCGGAGAGCGCCAGCGGGAACAGGGATGCAACTAGGGCGACGAGCGAGATCTTCATGGAGAACCTCCTTGGTGGTCACGCCACCAGCTGGCCGCCGTCGACGTTGAGCACCTGGCCGGTGACGTGGCGCGAGGCTTCGGAGCAGAAGAACGCCACGACGTTCGCGATCTCCTCGGGCTGGCCGAGCCGGCCCATCAGGATCTCGGAGATCGACTTCTTCTTCGCCTCCTCGTCCATCTTCGCGACCATCTCGGTCTCGATGAGGCCGGGCGCCACCGCGTTCACGTTGATGTTCTTGTTGCCGAGCTCGCGCGCGAGCGTCTTTGTGAACGCGATGATGCCGCCCTTCGACGCCGCGTAGTTCGACTGGCCGAACTTCCCGCGGATGCCGTTGATCGAGGTCACGTTGACGATCTTGCCGTACGCCTGCTCGCGGAAGATGGGCACCGCGGCCCGCGCGTAGTTGAAGTATCCTTTGAGGTTCACCTCGATGACCTTGTCCCACTGCTCCTCGGTCATCTTCCAGATCACGCCGTCCCAGTTGATCCCCGCGTTGCACACGAGGATGTGCAGGCCGCCGAACGCCTCCACGGCCGTCTTCACCATCGCGTCGGCGTCCTGGAAGCTCGCGACGTCCGCCTTCACCGCGAGCCCCTTGACGCCCATCCCCTCCATCTCGGCGACGACCGCCTTCGCCTCGTCGTCGTGTTTGCGGTAGTTGATGGCGACGTTCGCGCCGAGGCTCGCGAGCTTCCTCGCGATCGCCGTTCCGATGCCCAGGCTGCCGCCGGTCACGATGGCGCCCTTGCCCTTGAGATCGATCATGTTCGCTCCTTTCGCCGCGCGCGGCGGCTCAGCATCTGCTCGTGGATGCGACGCGCGTCGTCCCACTCCCGCCTCGCCTCGTCCGTCGACGGTTCGAGCTGCGGGATCGGGAGCGGCCTGCCGTCCTTGTCGACCGCCACCATGAACAGCGTGCCCGTGCAGCACTGGCGGCGATCCCAGATCTTCTTGTCGATGGCGAACACCCGGACGTGCGCGGCGCACGCGTGCGACGACGTGTACACGATCCGGGCCTGCACCTCGGCGATCTCGCCCTGCTTGACCGGCTCCGAGAACTCGAGCGCGTCGAGCGACGCCGTGACGAAGTGCTCGTGCGCGAAGCGCGACGCGGCGAGCCCGGCCGCGCGGTCCATGAGCGCCAGGATCCTGCCGCCGAACGCCGTGCCGTACGGGTTGGTGTCCCCCGGGAAGATCTCCTCGAGCACAGAGATCGGCTCCGAAACGGCCGGCGCCGCGCGGCCCTTCGCGGGTCGCCCCTTCAATCGGAGACCTTGACGACGACGGCGCCGCCCGTGTCGCCCGCCGCGCAGCCCGTGAACATGGCGTACCCGCCGCCGCGGACCGCGAGCTCCTCGACGAGCTCGATCACCGAGCGCAGCGCGGTCGGCCCCTGCGGGTGCCCCCAGATGTAGGAGCAGCCGAAGTTGTTGATCTCCTTCTGCGGAAACCCGAACTTCTTCGCGACGAGCACGTCGTTGACCACGAAGGGGTTGTGGGTCTTCAGTGCCTTCAGGTCCTTGACCTGGATCCCGGCGTCGGCGAGCGCGCGCTCGGCCGCCGGCACCATCGCCGCGCCCATGAACCCCTTCTTCACGCGGGAAGTGCCCACGCCGACGAGCTGCACGACGATCTTGGAATCGCGCGCGTACTCCGCGGCGCGCTCCTTCGTCGTCAGGATCATGCCGCTGTTGCCGTCGGCCGGGTGGGTCTGCGTGCCCGGGGTCACCGTCCCGCCTTCGAGCACCGGCTTCATGCCGGCGAACATCTCGGCGGACGCGGTCGTGATCCCCTCGTCGAGGGCGATCGTCTTGGCCCGCTTGCCCTTGCCGACCTCGACCGGGATCATGAAGCGCCGCAGGAACGCGGCGTCGTCCTTGAGCGCGTCCGCGTACTGCTCGCAGCGGCGGAGCGCGGCCTCTTCCTGCTCGGCGCGGGAGAGGTCGTACTCCTTGGCGACGTTCTCGGCGGTCTGGATCATGGAGTTCTTGGCCCAGGGATCATGGCCGAAGTTGTCCCAGACCCAGTCCTCGTGATCGCCGGTCGCGCCGGGCTTGTCCTGCCGCGGGTAATACAGGTGCGGGCCGTTGGAGCAGCGATCCGTCGCCACGACCAGCGTCGCGCCCGAGAAACCGGTCGCGAGGTCCTCCGCGGCCATGCGCATGCACATGATGCCCGTGATGCACGCCTGCCCGACGACCGGGCCGGTGGCGTGCGGGGCGCCTATCATCCCGGCGAGCCAAGGCCCGCCGTAGAAGCACGACGGCTGCGCGATCGTCTCGCCGAGGTAGATGTTGTCGATCTTTTCGGCAGAGAGCTTGCGCAGCTCGAAGAACCTGCGCCCGGTCGCGGCCGCGAGCTCGATCGCGTGCAGGTTCGCGAAGCTGCCCTGCCAGCGCGCGTAGGGGCTGCTCCAGTAGGCGCCGTACGGGATGTAGATGTTCTTGTAAGCCATGATCCGCCTCCGTTCACCGGCTCTCCCACTTCGGGGGGCGCTTCTCGAGGAACGCCGCGATGCCCTCGTTGGCGTCGTGCGTCTCCATCAAAACCTTCACATAGGCGTGCTCCATCCGGTCGAGCGTCGCCGGCAGGTCGCGGTGCCACGCCTCGCGCACGGCCCGATTGGCGTGCCGGAGCGACTCCGCGCTCTTGGGCAGGAAGTGCTTGGCGAGCGCCTCGGTGACGAGCGCGTTGCCGTCGTCGGCGACGGCGTGGACGAGGCCCCACGCGAGCGCCGTCTGGGCGTCGATCGACCGTCCAGTGAGCACGAGGTCGTCGGCGCGCGACTGGCCGATGATGCCCGGCAGGATCGCCGCGGCCACGGGCGGGAGCACGCCGAGCACGATCTCGGGCTGGCCGAACTTGGCGGACGGCTCGGCGACGACGAAGTTGCAGAACGACGCGAGCTCCATGCCGCCGCCGAGGCACTGGCCGCGCACGAGCGCGAACGTCGGCACCGCGCACGCGAGCAGCTTCTTGAACATCCCGTGGAAGCCGCGGATCATCTCCGGCGCCTTCTCCTTCACGTGCTCGGGCACGCTCGCGCCGAAGCAGAAGTGCTTGCCCTCGCCCTCGAACACGATCGCCTTGAGCCCCTTGTCGGCCGTCTCCGCGTCGAGGCAGGCGACGATCTCGCCCATCATCTGCGCGTCGAGCACGTTCCCGGGCGGGGCCGAGAGCACGATGCGGAGCACCTGACCGTCGTTCTCGCGCCGGACCTTGATCTTCTCCATGATGGCGTCTCCCTTCGGTTTGATTCGGGCCTCTAGAAGTCCGGCGTGAGGACGACGCGCTTCTCGAGCTTGCCGGCGTGGCCCTCGTCGAAGGTCGCCTCGATGCTGCTCATCGGGCGCGTCTCGGTGAACGGAGCGATCTGGATCTTCCCGTTCAGCACCATCTCGAGCACCTTCGGGTAGTACTTCGGCAGGCAGCCCCAGGTGCCGATCATCTCCGCGTCGAACGCCATGAGCCGCGAGACCATGTACTCGTTCACGGTGGTGCCGTAGCCGACCACGACGAGCTTGCCCACGAACGACAGGAGGTTGAGCGCGAGCTCCTGCCCGCCCTTTGCGCCTGTCACCTCGAAGATCTTGATGCCGAAGTTGTGCGGCACGCCCGCCTTCTTGCAGGCCTCGGTCACCTCGCCGCGCACGTCCTTGACGCTCTTGTCCCTCGAGTTGATGACGTGGTCGGCGCCGTACCCAAGCATCGCCTCGAGCTTCGGGGCGTTGATGTCGACGCCGATGACGAGCTTGGCGCCGAACGCCTTGGCCGTCTGCACCATGTAGCTCCCCACGCCGCCGGCCGCGCCGATGACGACGACCGTGTCGCCGCTCTTCACGTCGCCGCGCACCGCCGCCTGGTAGGGCGTCGTGACCGCGTCGGCGACGATGGCGAGCCGCTCGAGCGGCAGGTCGCCGCGGCCCTTCACCTCGCACAGGTCGGCGGACGGCACCGGGATGTGGCTCGCGAAGCCGCCGTAGATCCCGAGCGAGTTGCCGGGCATCTTCTGCGCGAGGCAGCGGTTGCCGCGGCCCGAGGCGCAGATCGGGCAGTCGTTGCACGGCATGACCGCCGGCACGATCACCTCCTTGCCGATCCAGGCGGCGTCGCCGGCGACCACGCGCCCCGAGATCTCGTGGCCGAGTGTGAGCGGCGGCTTGTTGACCGTGGGCACGCCGTCGAAGAAGTAGCCGAGATCCGTGTGGCACACGCCGCAGCCGGCGACCTCGACGAGCGCCTCGCCGGCCTGGAGCGCCGGCACGTCGATCGCCGCCTTCTGGAGCCTGCCGGGCTTCTTCTCGCCGGTCTCCTTGTTCTTCGACCACGGCTCGACCATCTGCCAGCACTGGATCTTGCTCGGTACGTTCGCCATTGCAGCTCTCCCGGTTTGAACGGCGCCCGTTCCCGGGCACCGGAGGTCCCTCGTCGGTGCAATCTATCGCAAACGAGCCCGCGATGACAAACGGGTTCGGCACGGCTTCAGTTTGTGGGTAGGGAAGCTGAAGGCAGGGGGCGGATGCGAATTCGCTCACGGGTCACGACGGCGAATCGCCCCGCCCAGTCGGATCGGCCGGTTAGGACGCGGAGCATGTGCGAGACGGCCTCGTCTCGAGGCTTTCCCTCGAGGCGGAAGAGAACGACGCCGCTCGAGGCAGGAAGACGATACCGGAAGGCGAGCTCGCCGAAGTCTTTGTCCTGCGTGACGATCACTCGTTGCTCGGCCCCGGCAAAGGCCAGCAGCTTTCGGTCCGGTGCTCCGCGGAGCGACTCCTTGGCCGACACGACGTCGTTGCCGCCATCTCGCAGCGCCGTGATCAGATCGCGAGGGATGTTCTCGTCTGCCAGGAAACGCATGTCAGGCGGGGATTGGGTAGATGCGTTCGCTTTTCAGAATGTCGCTCGCGTAAGCCAGACACGCCTGCACATCCGCGGCCGTCAGGTGGTCGTACTCTTCGATGACCTGCTCGAGGGTCCAGCCCTGAGCCAGCAGATCGACTACGAAATCGACCGCGATCCGCGTGCCCTTGATAACGGGCTTGCCGACGAGCACCTCCGAGTCGATCGCGATTCTGTCCTGCCAAGCCATGCGGCACCTCCCACATCGATAATAAGCTCTGGAGACGGAGGTCGCCAGTGGTCGGAGCCGTTTTCGGCGGGGGACGGAAAAGGACCGAAACGAGCCTGAATCCTCCAGCCCGCGGAGATCCTCCGCGGGTGCGTTCGTTCGGGTGCGTCCCGAGGCACGGCGTCGGAGCCTACGGCGCTGAACGCGACGGTGTCGAAAGGGTTCGCGGAACCCTCAACCGCTGTGGCGCTGCGATGCTTTGCTCCCTCTCCCGGCGGGAGAGGGCTGGGGTGAGGGTGAATGAGGCCTACTTCTGCGGCTTGCCCATGACCGCCGCGAACAGCTCGTCGTCGACGAGCGCGCCCTCGGCGAGCAGCTGGCGGTACTTGATGAAGTCGATCGTGTCCTTGCCGGTGATCTTCTTCGTGTTGAACGCGTTGAAGCCCAGGAACGCCTCGCTGCTCATGTTCGCCGCGAGCCAGTGGCGGTACGAGAGCTTCGCCTGGTCCCAGAAGAACTTCTTCTTTGCGCGGACGCAGTCGATCGACATCTGCAGGCAGTTCGGGAAGAGGTTCGTGAAGGTCCACACGATCTCGTCGACCGCCTTGTCGAGCGCCTCGAAGCTCGTCGTCGCGCCCTTGACGAGGTCGCGCGCCTTCTTCATCTCGTCGCCGGTCTTCATCTCGCCGTAGACTATCTCGCCGTCGTCGACATACCTGTCGGTGATCACCTGCGGGTTGCGCACGAGCCTGCCGTCCTGCTTGATGACCGGCACGACCTTGGAGATGAGGCCGAGGCGCTTCATCTTGTACGCGCTCCACATCTCGCAGGAGATGCAGTTCCACATCGCGTCCTCGATCGTGAGCATCCAGGGGAGGAAGTCCGTCGAGCCGCCGACCGGAGCCGAGCCGTGCCGCGGGCCGGCCTGGCCGAAGATCGCGAGGTCGGAGGCGACCGCGAGATCGCACGCCATGCCGATCTCCTGGCCGCCGGCGACGCGCATGCCGTTGACGCGGCAGATCACCGGCTTCTTGCAGTCGAGGATGCCGTCGACCATGCCGTTGAAGAGGTCCATGTACAGGCCGTACTCGGTCGGCCGCTGGGAGTAGTACTCGGCGTACTCCTTGGTGTTGCCGCCCGTGCAGAACGCCTTGTCGCCCACGGCGGTGAACACGACGGCGACCACGCGCCGGTCCATGCTCGCCTTGTGGAAGCCCGCGGTCACCCCCTTCACCATGCCCGTCGTGTACGAGTTGAACTGGGCCGGGTTGTTCAGCGTGATCCACGCCGTGAAGAGGCCGTCCGCCTTCTTGCCGCTCTTGGGATCCGCGATCGGCTTCAGCTCGTAGAGGACGCACGGCGCCTCCTTGCCGAAGAACTGGTCTCCCCACAGATCGTGGTCCTTGATTTCGCCTTCCCTGGGCAGCCAATCGAGCGTCATGCCGGCACCTCCTTTTTCGCGGATGTCTGGAAGGAAACTTCTATCTTGGCGGGCGGCGGCGCGTCAAGGCTTGGCGTTGCGGGCCTTCGCGACCTCGTCGACGCAGATCACGAGGTTCGCCACGGCGCGGTTGTACGGCACCGGGACGCCGTTCTGCTCGCCGATCTCGGCGATGCGGTGGTTGAGATAGGCGATCTCCGTCTGCCTCTTGTTGGCGACGTCGTCATACATGGATGGCATGTGGTGGCCGGCCTTGCGGAAGTACGCGAGCGTGTCGTCGTAGAACTTCCTGTCGAACGCGTAGCCGATGCTCGCCGCGACCGCGAGCTGCTCCTCGAGCATGCGCTCGAGCAGCGAGAGGCTCGCCTGCGACTCCATCGCCTCGGCCATGTCCTTGCCCGTGAGCGCGGAGATCGGCATGAGCGCCGCGTTGCGGATCGACTTGGCCCAGACGAAGCGCTGCACGTCGTCGGAGCACTCGGTGGTGAGCTGCGCTGCGGTCATGAGCGCCGCCACCTCCTTGGCCTTGGCCTCGGCTGCCTCGTTGCCGCGGGCGGCCGCGCCCACGAAGTTCGTGCCGTTGAAGAACGTCATGTGGATGCAGCCGAGCCCGGCCGCGTTGCCGGCGTAGTTGACCACGCCCCGCAGGGTGACCGCGGGCCCGCAGGCGGCGAGGATCGGCGCCTCGGTGTCGATCCCGTTCTGGAAGACGGCGACCGCGCCGCCGTCCGCGATGATCGACGGGAGGGCACCGGCGATGACGCGGTTGATGGGCGCCTTGACGCACACGAACACGATATCGAAGCGCGCGCCCGCTCTGGCCGCGGCCTCGATCGAGTCGAAGGTCCCCGCGACCGGCGTGCGGAACTCGGTGAAGCCCTCGATGTGGATGCCGTCGATCCGGATCTTCTCGACGAACGATTTCAGCACGTCGATAACGGTGACCTCGTTGCCGCCGCGGCCCATGTAGGCGGCGAGAATGCTCCCCACGGGCCCGGCGCCCACGACAGCGATCTTCGGGTTCTTCACGGCGCGTCCTCCTTGTTGGATTCAAGCCCAGCAAATACATGGAGTCGTCGCCCGGTCAACACCCGAAACGACCCGCTTTGTGTCCTTGTTCTCGTCCCGCCCGGTTGATAGACTTCGGCCTTCAAATCGCTCCAAGGAGGTCGTTCTTGAAACCTCAAGTCGTGCTCAGCATGGAGCAGGCGCTCACGATGACCTACGCGACGCTGCGCGGCGTGCACCTCGGGTGGCGCGTCATCAAGCTCGAGCCCACGCCGGTGCCCGGGCAGAAGTCCAGGGGCGATCCGAACCGCTACATCGGCCGTCCCGTGGCGGGCGAGGATCGGCACAGCTACTTCGTGGCGCCCAACCTCGGCAAGGAGGCGATCGCCGTCAACCTCAAGGAGCGGGAGGGGAGGGAGATCGTCCAGCAGCTCATCCGGGGGCTCGGCGTGGACATCTTCTGCACGAATACGATCCCGTTCCGCCACAAGCAACTCGGCATCGACTACGAGACGCTGCGGCAGGCGCGCGAGGACCTCATCTGGTGCAGCGTCTCGGCGATGGGCCTCGCCTACCCCGAGGTGCCGGGCTACGATCCCGTGCTCCAGGCGATGTGCGGCTACATGGACATCACGGGCGCCGCGGACGGGCCGCCCTTGCAGTGCGGGCCGCCGCTCATCGACCTGCGGGCCGGCGACGAGGCGTTCACGCAGATCGTGATCGCGCTCATGGAGCGCGCCGAGACCGGCAAGGGCAAGCAGATCGACGTCTCCATGGCGCAGGCGGCGGTCTCCTGGCTACAGACCTTCCTGCCGATGCTCGAGCTGGGCAGCCCGCCGTCCGAGATCAAGCGCTCGGGCAACGAGCACCGGCAGTTCATCCCGGTGAACGCGTACCGCACCTCCGACGGCCACATCTACGTCGCGATCGGCAGCGACCCGCAGTGGAGCCGCGTCACCAAGGAGCCGATGTTCGCGTCGCTCGCGGACGAGAGGTACTCGACGAACGAGGGGCGGCGCAGGAACAAGGTCGAGCTCCACGCGTCGATAGAGGCCATCACGAGCCGCCACACCGCGGCGGAGGTCGCACGCGTGCTCGGGGTCGCGTCGAACCCGAACGCGCCGATC
>JALNZK010000076.1 GCA_023229365.1 Pseudomonadota bacterium
GACGCGAACACGCTGTACTACGCGAAGACGTGCACGGGGTGCGGGCTGAACGGGGCGAACGGCGCGTGCGGCGGGGGCTCGACGGCGGTGTGCAACGAGACGACGCACACGCTGTGCCAGCGGGTGACGTGCGGCGGGACGGTCTACCGGTGCACGAACGCGTCCGGGGTCTGGCAGTGGCGATCGGCGCTGGGCTGCGACGACGGGAACCTCTGCTCGTACAACGACGTGTGCAACGCGAGCGACGTGTGCGACGGGACGGACATCACCTGCACGAGCTCGCTCTGCGTCAACCGGGCGTGCGACGGGACGGTGAGCTGCGCGGTCTCGTACCCCAGCGGGTCGGCTTGCGACGACGGCAACCTGTGCACGTACAACACGACGTGCAACGGGGCGGGATCGTGCTTGGGCACGACGGTGACCTGCACCGACACGACGTGCATGGACTACTACTGCGACGGCGACTCGACGTGCGGCCAGACGCCCATCAACATCGGCTCCACCTGCGACGACGGCGACCCCGTGACCATCAGCGACACGTGCCAGTCCACCGGGCTCTGCGTGGGCGTCGACGGGTGCACCCTGTCGGTCCTGGAGCAGTTCACCGCGTCCTCGCTGCCCGCGGGGTGGAGCGTCGAGGACTACGACGGCGACGCCTACGGCTACGACTGGGTCTGGTCGAGCGCGAGCAACACGACCGGCGGCACCGGGGGCTACTGGTGGGTGGACGGGCACTACGCCGCGAGCTACGACGACCGGCTCGTCTCGGCGCTCTACCAGCGGGGAACGTGCCCCACTGTGACCCTCTCCTACCGCCACGATTACAATTACAATGTGGGCGACTACGCGTACGTCCAGATCAGCGTCGACGGCGGCACCTGGCAGACCGTCACGACGTACTCCGCGGACGCGACCGGGCTCGTGAACACGAGCATCACGTCGTACCTGAGCGCCAACTCCAACTTCCGGATACGCTTCAGGTACGTGGCCAACACCGACTGGTACTGGAAGATCGACGACTTCGGCGCGACCGGATCATAGGGGCGAAACCACCACCACCCACTGGAGCCACGACATGCAAGCGAACGACCTGTTCACCGCTCCGCAGCTCGCGAAACTGTGCTCGACCGATCTGAAGACGATCCACAACTGGGTCAGCCGCGGCGAGATCAAGTTCTTCCGCACCCCGGGCCGACACCTGCGGTTCCGGCGCGACGACATCGTCGAGTTCCTGACCAAGTTCGGCTACCCGGTTCCGGATGGCTTCGCCATGACGCCGCGGCGCGTCGTGATCATCGACGGGGCCGCCGGCACGCGAGACCAGATCGCGCGCACCCTCGGCAGCGAAGTCGACGTCCAGACCTTCTCGGATTGCCTCGACGCCGCGGTCGCGATCGGCCGGCAGTCGCCCACGGTCGTCTGCGTCAACGCGGACGGGGGCCCGGAGCTCGTGCACGCGGCGAACCGGCTCGCCGTTTGCGCGGCGCCGTCGAAGGTGGTCGTGTACGGCGCGGCGGCGGATCGGGCCGGCCTCGACGAGGCGCTCCTCACGATCAAGCCCGGCGACTGCGGCGAGATCGGCCGCGTCGTCCGCTCCCTGCTCAAGTCGAGCTAGGGTTCCCTTTCGGGGGCGGGGTGAGATCCCGCGACCCTACGGCTTCCGGAGCGCGAACCCGTGCCGCGCGAGATCTGCCGCAAGCCAGTCGTAGTCGGCCGCGATGCGTCGCTGCGCGGACTCGAACGCCATCTCCTCGGTCTCCGTCCGGTAGAAGAACCGCATGAGCGTGCCGCTCATCTTCTCGAGATCGCGCGGGGTCGGCGAGAAGACGAACACCGTGACCTCGGGGTAGGACTCCTCGGCGCGGCCTATCACCTCGGAGAAGCGCGTCCGGATCATCGACTTCACCGACTGCACGGTCGTGAACAGGCCTCCGCGACCGCTCGCGAAGCCCGGTTCGTCCACCTGGACCGGCGTCAGGGGATCGATGCAGATCACGAGCCGCGCGCCGTTGGCGACCGCCACGTCGAGATCGATGGTCCGCGTGAAGATGCCGTCCACGAAGTAGTGGCCGCCGATCTGCTCCGGCGCGTAGTACGGGGTCATGGCGGCCGACGCGCGGATCGCGCTCGAGATCGGGACGTCGTCCATCCCCTCGACGCCGAACGTCACGTGGGCGCCCGAGTCCTGATCCGTCGCGCCGATGTAGAGCTGCCTCCCGAGCTTCGTGAAGTCGTTCGTCAACCCGGGCTTCGAGAGCTCCCGGGAGAGGTACTCGCGCAGCTTGTCCCCGGAGAACAGCGCGTTCGGCGCGACCTTCATCGCCGAGTCGATGGGGCTCGTCAAGAAGCGGCCCCGCATCATGTCCGTAACCGCGCCGCCGATCCGACGCGCGACCTCGCCGAGGTTGGGGTCGAAGAGCATCGTCCGCGTGACCGGCGCGATCCGGCTCTCGCGCCCGTGGAGGGCGTCGGCGATCTCGGCCGGCCGGACGCCGTTCGCGAGGAACGCGGCGATGACGGCACCCGCAGAAATGCCCGAAAACACGTCGAAATCGCAGACCGCGCGGCCGTCGAGGACGGCGTCCAGGGCGCGCAGGACGCCGATCTCGTAGAACATGCCCTCGATGCCGCCGCCGGCGAGGCACAGGGCGATCTTGCCGGGCTCGGAAGGCCTCGCGACGCGGTGCGCCGCGGAGAGGATCTCGGCGAGCGACGGAGGATCGACGAGCACGCCGCCGAGCTGGAGCGAGCCGATGGCGTACGAGTGCAGCGCGGTCGACTCGCCGCGCGGCAGGATGACGATCACCGCGTTCCGGGGCGCGATCCGGACGCTCCCCGCGCTCGCGAGCAGCCCGGGCAGGATCTTGCCCGCCGTGGTCTCGCCGAACTCCGCGCACCCGTCGTCGCCCCGGTTGTCGATGAGGATCGCGCCGTGGGGCCGCTGCCGGATCTCCGAAAGCGCCTCGGCCGGATCGCCGTAGAGCCGCACGCGGAGCCGCGTCCCGTCGGGCAGCGCGATCGAGCCGTCCGGCCCCTCGAGCGCCGCCAGCTCGGCGGCCCGCGCCGCGTGGACGTTCCGCCCGACGACCAGCGCGACGTTGGGCGTTTGTTCTTGAGCTCCCGACATCACCCTGCCTTCAAATCTGAAACGAACCTGGAAACCCTCATACGTAAATCGTAATTGATGATCGTTACGTTTTCATGATACGCAATCGGCAACCATCTGCAAAAGAACATTTGGAGGGACGCCATGGCCGAAGATAAAGTTGTCGCCAGCTTCAAGCGCAATCCGACCGAAGAGGTCCGCGCGGGCATCAAGGAATTCAAGGGCCGTCGGTACATCGACCTGCGGATCTACTACATGGACGACCAGGGCGAGTGGAAGCCGACGCGCAAGGGGATCTCCCTCGCGACCGACTTCATGCCCGAGCTGAAGCAGGCGGTCTCCGCGATCGAGACCGAACTCGGCAAGCTCGAAAAAGAGGAATAGCCCGCCTCCCAACGCCGGTTCGCCGCCCCCGGACCGACGCCCGTCGCGCCCGGCACGATCGACCCGGTCCTCGGGTTTCAACAGACCCGCCGTTGTGGTATGTCCGCCGATGACGTTTCACAGGAGGAGCCGATGCCCCACCGTATCGAGATCGCCCTCAAGCGAGGCCACCGCGACGCGCTCGGCGCGCGCGTGGCGTCGGAGATAGGGCGCTACCTGGGCTACCAGGTCGCGAAGGTGCGCACGGTCGACGTGTACACCGTGGACGCCGATCTCGCGCGCGGAGAGCTCGAGCGCCTCGCCGAGGCGTTCCGCGATCCCGTGATCCACGACTGGTCGGTGGACTCCCCGCTCGCGCGCGGCTTCGACTGGCTCATCGAGGTCGGGTTCAAGCCGGGCGTCACCGACAACGTCGGCCGGACCTCCACCGAGTCGGCGCGCCTAGTCTTGGGGGACGCGCTGCCCGAGACGGCGTGCGTCTACACGAGCCGTCAGTACCTCCTCTTCGGCGAGCTCGTGCGCTCCGAGGCCGAGGCGATCGCGACGGGGCTCCTGTGCAACACGCTCATCCACAGGTTCCGCGCCGTCGACCGGCGCGCGTTCGAGGAGTCCCTTGGCATGTCCGCCGAGGTCCCGCGCGTCACCGACCACGCGCCGCCGATCGTGGAGACTATCGACCTCGAGCGCGGCGACGAGGCGCTCGCGGAGCTCTCGAAGCGGCGCACGCTCGCGCTCTCCCTCGACGAGCTGCGCACCGTGCGCGATCACTACCGCGATCCCGCGGTGCAGGAGGCCCGCAGATCGCGCGGGCTGCCCGAGGCGCCGACCGACGTCGAGGTCGAGGTGCTCGCGCAGACCTGGTCGGAGCACTGCAAGCACAAGATCTTCAACGCGTACGTCTCGTACTTCGACGAGGCGACCGGGGCGAGCGAGATCGACTCCATCTTCAAGAAGTACATCCAGCACGCGACCGCGGTCGTGCGGCGGGAGCTCGGCGCCGACGACTTCTGCCTGTCGGTCTTCAAGGACAACGCCGGCGTGTGGCGGTTCGACGACGACACGAACCTCGTGTTCAAGGTCGAGACCCACAATTCGCCGTCCGCGCTCGATCCGTACGGCGGCGCGCTGACCGGCATCGTCGGCGTGAACCGCGATCCGCTCGGCACGGGGCGCGGTGCGCGGCTGTTCTGCAACACGGACGTGTTCTGCCTCGCCGACCCGTCCTTCGACGGCGAGATCCCGCCGCGGCTCCTGCACCCGCGCCGCGTCATGGAGGGCGTGCGCGAGGGCGTCGAGCACGGCGGCAACAAGAGCGGCGTGCCCACGGTCAACGGATCGCTCGTGTTCGACGAGCGCTTCCTCGGCAAGCCGCTCGTCTTCTGCGGCACCGGCGGCATCATGCCCGCCGAGATCGACGGGACGCCCGGGTACGAGAAGGCCGCCCGGCCGGGGGATCGCGTCGTCATGATAGGCGGCCGCATCGGCAAGGACGGCATCCACGGCGCGACGTTCTCCTCCGAGGAGCTCCACGAGGGCTCGCCGGCGACCGCCGTGCAGATCGGCGATCCGATCACGCAGAAGCGGATGATCGACTTCCTGCTCCGGGCCCGCGACGAGGGGCTCATGAGCTGCCTCACCGACAACGGCGCGGGCGGCCTCTCCTCCTCTGTCGGGGAGACCGCCGAGGCGCCCGGAGGCGCGAGGATCGACCTCGCGCTCGCGCCGCTCAAGTACGCGGGGCTCCAACCCTGGGAGATCTTCGTGTCCGAGGCGCAGGAGCGGATGACCGCGGCGGTCCCCCCCGAGAAGGCGGGGCGGTTCTTCGCCTTGGCGCGGGAGATGGGCGTCGAGGCCACGGACCTCGGCGACTACACCGCCGGCCCGTACCTGGAGCTGTCCTACGACGGGAAGCCGGTGGCGCTCTTCGACATGGCGTTCCTGCACGACGGCCTGCCGCAGATGCGGCTCGAGGCGCGGTGGCGGGCCCCGGACGAGCGGATGCCCGCGCTGCCCCCGCCCGGCGATCTCGGCGGCCGCCTGGCTGAGCTGCTCGGGCGCCTCGACGTCTGCTCGAAGGAGCGCTGGGTGCGCCAGTACGATCACGAGGTGCAGGGCGGCTCGGTCGTGAAGCCGCTCGTCGGCGCCGCGTGCGACGGCCCGTCGGACGCCGCCGTGGTCCGCCCGGTCCTCGAGTCCATGCGCGCGGTCTCAGTGAGCCACGGCATCTGCCCGCGCTACTCGGACATCGACAGCTACCACATGGCGGCGTGCGCTTTCGACGAGGCGGTCCGCGGCGCGGTCGCCGTGGGCGCGGATCCGTCGCGGATCGCGGCGCTCGACAACTTCTGCTGGTGCGATCCGGTGCAGAGCAAGGCGAACCCGGACGGCCGGCTGAAGATGGCGAAGCTCGTCCGCGCGGCCCGCGCCCTCCACGAGGTGTGCATCGCGTACGGCGTGCCGCTCGTGTCGGGCAAGGACAGCATGAAGAACGACTACGCGATCGGCGCGACGCGGATCTCGATCCCGCCGACGCTGCTCGTGACCGCCGTCGGACAGCTCGAGGACGCGCGGCAGGCGGTGACCATGGACGTGAAGCGCGCGGGTGACGTCGTGTTCGTCGTCGGGGAGACGCACGCGGATCTCGGCGCGACGCAG
Source organism: Pseudomonadota bacterium (assembly GCA_023229365.1). Classification (NCBI taxonomy): domain Bacteria; kingdom Pseudomonadati; phylum Pseudomonadota; species Pseudomonadota bacterium. Next base: position 6,146 of record JALNZK010000076.1, read on the forward strand.
TACCTCGACCACCTCGGCCTCGCGGGCGGCTCGGTGCCGAAGCTGCGCGACCCCGGCGCGACGGCCTCGACCTACAGGTGGCTGCACCGCGCCGTGCGCGGCGGGCTCGTGGCCTCCTGCCACGACGTCTCGGACGGCGGCCTCGGCGTCGCGCTCGCGGAGGCGGCCTTCGCGGGTGGGCTCGGGATGAACGTCGATCTCCGGGAGGTGCCGCGCCGCGACATCGACCGCGACGACGTGCTGCTGTTCAGCGAGACCCCCGGCCGCCTCGTCGTCACGGTCCCGGCCGCGGCCGCGCGCGCGTTCGAGATCGTGATGGGCGGCGTCGCCAAGAGAGTCGGGGACGTCAGCGAGGACCCGCGCCTCATCGTCGCCGGGATCGCGGGCGACATGATCGTGGACGCGGACGTCTTCGCACTCAAGGCCGCCTGGAAACGGCCGCTCGCCCCCGAGGAGGTGCGCTGATGGCACGCGTCGTTCGCGCGATGGTGCTCGCCGGCAACGGCATCAACTGCGAGATGGAGACCGCCCACGCCTGCCGGCTCGCCGGCGCGGATCGGGTCGAGATCACCTACATCTGGGATCTCGCGTCCGGCAACGCCTCGCTCGCGGGGTGCGATCTCCTGTGCCTGCCCGGCGGCTTCCTCGACGGCGACGATCTCGGCTCGGCGCGCGCGTCCGCCATCCGGCTGCGCCACACGCGGGTCGCGGGCGGCTCGCTGCTCGAGCAGATCGGCGCCTTCGTCGACGGCGGCGGCCTCATGATCGGGATCTGCAACGGCTTCCAGCTCATGGTGAAGCTCGGCCTCCTGCCCTCCCTCGACGGGGCGCGCGGGGCCCAGACCGCGACCCTCACCTGGAACGACTCGGGCCGCTTCGAGTGCCGCTGGGTGACGCTCGCGGTCGATCCGGAGTCGCCCTGCGTCTTCACGCGCGGCCTCGCCCGCCTCGAGCTGCCGGTGCGCCACGGCGAGGGCAAGATCGTCGCCGCGGCCGACGTCATGGAGAGGATCCGGTCCGCGCGCCAGGCGCCGCTCTGCTACGTCGATCCTGCGACCGGTGCCCCGACCGAGGCGTACCCGCTGAACCCGAACGGCAGCCCCCACGGGATCGCCGCGCTCACGGATCCGACCGGGCGGCTCCTGGGCCTGATGCCGCACCCGGAGGCGTTCCTGCACCGCACGAACCACCCGCGGTGGACGCGCGAGGAACGGCCCGAGGAGGGCGACGGCCTCGCCCTGTTCCGCAACGCGGTGGAGGTCATCCGGAAGGGTTGACCCGAATTACGCCCCCGCGCCGTCTATCCGTGTGGGAGCCGAATCGCACGACAAGGGAGGTCTCGAGATGCGCACGACCAAGCTGCTCGCTCTTTCGACAGCGCTCGCGCTCGCCGCCACGCTGGCCGCGGCGTGCCACGACGACGACGACGACGGGCTCGGCAACAACACGGGGTCGCCGTGCGAGACCGCGGACGAGTGCTTCCCGGACGTCGTCGACGGCGGGCTCATCGGCGATCCGGTGTGCCTGGACCGCGTCGAGGACGGCTACTGCACGCACACCTGCACGGACGACGCGGACTGCTGCGCCGCGGAGGGCGAGTGCTCGAACGACTTCGACCAGGTCTGCGCGCCGTTCGAGTCCACGGACGACTACTACTGCTTCCTGAGCTGCGAGACGCTGCCGGAGGGCTACGAGGACGAGAACGCCTTCTGCCAGGAGTTCGCGCACTCCGAGTTCATCTGCCGCTCCACGGGCGGCGGCTCCGACAACCGCAAGGTCTGCGTGCCGTGACCTGCCCCCTCGGTCCCCCTCCCGACACGGGAGGGGGAGGCATCAGATCCGTTCTTTCCCAGATCGGTCCGGCTGCTCCCCTTCCCGCATCGGGAAGGGGCCGGGGGATAGGTCTTCAGCGCAGCGATTTGCCGGCGGCCTTGGCGGCCTCGTACCGAAGCTTCTCCTCGGCGGCCCTCTTGCGAATCGGCTCCGGCACCGACGCGGCGAGCTCGACCTTCCACGCGCCGCCCCGCCGGACGAACGCGATCCGCGCCTGCCCGGCCGCCACGACGGCCCGATCCCCGTCCATCGACGTCGTCCACCTGCCCTGCTGCGTCGCGAGCGCGCCGACGACGAACCCGACGTAGAGATCGCCCGTGAACTCGTCGTAGGCGCCGAGGTCGGAGACGAGCTGCGCGACGGCGCCCCTGTCCACTGGCGCGCTCCGCTCCTCCTCCGTGAACGACTCCGGCTGCCGGCCGAGCAGGCCGTGCAGCGCGAGCAGATCCTCCGCTGCCGCGCGCGGACCGGCCGCACCCTCCTCGCCGCCGCGCTGGCAGGCTCCGGCCGCGGCGAGCGCGACGAAAGCGGCGACAACGGCGGCATTTCGCGCGATCACGTTTGGCCTCGCATCCGGCTCCTCACGGGACACCTGTCGGCGAGCTCCCCCCGGGCGAACGCCGCCACGGCGCGCGGGTAGAGGCGCCGCTCCGCCTCCTGGACCCTCGCCGCGAGATCGTCCGGGGTGTCGCCCGGCGCGACGGCGACCTCCTCCTGCGCGACGATCGGCCCGTGATCGTACTGCGCGTCGACGAAGTGCACCGTGGCGCCGGTCGTGCGCGCCCCGGACGCGAGCACCGCCTCGTGGACGCGGTGACCGTAGAGCCCCTCGCCGCCGAACGCGGGCAGGAGCGCCGGGTGGACGTTCATCGCCGGCCAGCGATCAAGCACGGGCGCGTCGAGCCGCGTCATGAAGCCGGCCAGCACGACGAGGTCGGGCGAGAAACGGGACAGGAGCTCGGCGAGCGCGGCCGAGTACGCCGTCCCGTCGAACGCCCCGCCCCGCCTGAAAGGCTTGCGGCCGAGCACGTGCACCTCGAGCCCGAGCGCGCGCGCCCGCTCTACCCCGAGGGCGTCCGATCGGCTCGACACGACCACCGCGATCTCGGCCGGCACCTCGCCGCGGAGGATGTGCTCCTGAAGGTTGACCATGGTGGAACCGGCGCCGGAGAGCAGCACCGCGAGGCGGCAGGGCCGTGAGGGCATCTAGTCGCTCAGCACGACGACGATGGCGTCGCCGCCGACGTACTCCCTGGGCTTGATCTCGATAGGGTTGCCGTCGTTGTAGTCGCCGTGGGCGACCACGTTCCCGTCGGCGTCCAAGCCGTCGATCGCGATCGTGTAGTTGTTCCAACTCACGTCCTCGACGATGTATTTCTGACCGTTGTCCTCGTCGTAGCAGGGCGCCACCTCGTCCGCGATGGAGATGTCGACATCCTCGACATCGTAATCCGTGCAGGTGTAGCCGATCTCCTCGAATCCCCAACGAACCTCGACCGTGGCCTTGCCGACCTCGAGCGCGAACTTGTACCCTTTGGCGAGCTCCGCCTTCGAAGGGGCCTTGATCTCCGCCTCGGCCTGGTAATACGGCAGCGGCTCGTCGTCCTCCTCGAGCTGCGCCATCGCGTTGACCCGCACCCAGTATTTGCCGCGCTTCAGCCCCTCGATCGTGTAAGAGAAGTCGCTGCAATCTGCCTCGATACTCTGGATTGTCGTCTCTGAATCCTCGTCCTCATAGACGTCGATCCGGACCTTCGCGAACTCGAGTGTGCCCACGGTCCCCACGCCGGGGTTCGCCGTGCACACGTCCGCGCCGGCGATCTGCCAGAAAATGTCGACGTCGTACTTCTTGTTGTCCTCGCTGTCGCAACCGGCGCAGGTCGCCCACGCGAGCGCGCCGATGATCACGGCCATCAACACATTGCGGCTCATGTCTACCCCTCCTCGAGAGAGCGCCCGGCCCTCCAATACGGTTTCATCATACTGACACAGCGGCCCAAACGTAAATTTATGTCACCCTCACTTTCCCTTCGGGCTCTCGTTCAGCCGCTGCGCCTCCCGGAACGCCTCGAGGATCTTCGGCGACGTGGTGATGGGCGAGAGCTCCATGTCCGGCTGCTTCGCGAGCGCCTCGCGGAACACCGCGACGGCGGCCGGCCGGTCCCCGAACGCGACGTACGCCGAGGCCAGGTACTTGAAGACCCCGATCTGCTGCGGGACCGTCAGTTTGCCCGTCCCGAGGAGGCGCTCCGCCTCGGCCACGGTGTGGACGTACCTCCCCGCGACGTAGTCCTCGCGCAGCTTCGCGATGGCGAGCGCGGCCTCCGCCTGGAACGCCTTGTCCTCGGCGGTGGGATCCGGCCCCTCGGCGGCCGTGATGCTGGACTCGGCCTCGTCGGTGAACTCGACGCTGACGAGCGGCACCAGCAGCGCGTCGCCCCGGCTCAGCGACCGCTTCTTCTTGAACAGGTTGTAGCCGTGCAGCCACGACGCGGAGAACGCCTCGCCCAGGTACTGCTTCGCCACGCTCTTGAGCGTCTCGTCGGGCGCGAGGACGTACAGCAGCTGGTACGGCACCTTCACGACCTGCCCCTCGGCGAGGGCGCTCGCCTCCTCGGCGCCGTTCATCTCCGCGAGGTGCTTGCCGCGGCGGGGGGACCCCAGGTACCTGTCGGCGAGCGTCTCCCAGGTCTCCCCGGCGACGACGCGGTGGTACGTGACCTCAGGGATGTTCACGCGCTCGCCCTCGAGCAGGCGCCCGTCGTCCGGGTGGAGGAAGCCGTTCGCGGCGCGGATCACCATCGAGCGCGAGACCGAGCCGTAGTAGCGCATGGCGAGCTGATCCAGCGTCTCGCCCGCCCTGGCGACGTGCTCGTGAGCGCGGGCCGCAGGAGTGGCCGCGAGGAGCGCCGCCGCGAGGACGAGCCCGATGGCGCGCGCGCCCGTCACCGCCCGCCCCCCTTGGAGCCCTGGTCGACGGACAGCTGCTCGACGAGCCGCACGGTCTGCCCCGGGGCGACGCGGACCTCCCGCGTGACCGGCATGAATTAGGGGTTCGAGAGCTCGACGTAGTGGACGCCCGGCGCGAGGCTCAGGGGCCGCGCGAACGGCGTCAGCTCCATGTCGATCCCGTCGACGCGGACGCTCGCCCAGGGCTCGACGACCACCTCGAGGAACCCCGAGGAGCCCGGGACGAAGGCGTCGCGGTCTTCGGCCTCGCGCGCGGTCGCGTCCGAGTACAGGAGCTGGATGGCGAGCCCGCCGAACAGCATCACGCAGAGCGCCGCCGCGAAGAGCAGGCCCGTCTGGCGCATGGACTTGCGGTCCTCGCGCACGATCTTCTGCCCCGCGCGCACGGCGCCGGTCGCGAGGATGACGCTCGCCTCGCCGTCGCTGAGCACGCCGTGGTCCTTGAGGTAGTTCACCATGTAGGCGTTGTAGTTGATGACCACGCGCGTCGCGAGGAAGTCCTCGAGCTCGTGGATGAGCGCCTGCATCGACGGGTACCGGTCGGCCGGCAGCTTCTCCATGCACCGCCCGAGGATGCGCTCGAGCGATCGCGGGACCTTGGGGTTCACCTTGCGCGCCGGCGTGTAGCGGTCGAGCCGGATCTTCTGGAGCACCGAGCGCCGCGCGTCCTCGACGAACGGCTTCACGCCGGCGAGCATCTGGTAGAAGACCACGCCGAGCGACCAGACGTCGGTCCGCTGATCGAGCTTGTCGCCGAGGATCTGCTCCGGCGACATGTACGATGGGGTGCCCAGCCCGGTGCCGGTCTCGGTGAGATCCGAGAGCGACTCGTCGCGCGCGATGCCGAAGTCCATCAGCTTGACGTCGCCCCTCTTGGAGATCATGACGTTGGCGGGCTTGATGTCGCGGTGGATGATCCCGCGGAAGTGCGCGTGGTTCAGCGCCCGCGCCACCTGGAGGCAGACGATGGTCGCGACCTCGACGGGCAGCCGGTTCGGGGTCTGTTCGAGGAGATCGTACAAATCGATCCCCTCCACGTACTCCATGACGATGAACATCGTCCCGCCGAGCTTGATGAAGTCGTGGACGTTGATGATGTTCTCTTGCTGGAGCGAGGCCATGAACTTCGCCTCGCGCTCGAACCGCTCCGCGAACTGGGCCTCCGACGCGATCGACGACTTGAGCGCCTTGATCGCGACGGTGCGCCCGAGCGGCTCCTGAACGGCCTTGTACACGACCGCCATGCCGCCCGCGCCGACCTCTTCGATAATCCTGCAGTTGCCTATCCGCTCCAGCATCTCGCCATTCCCGTCAGATTTTCTCCATACTATGCCACGCGCCACCGGGAGGTCAAAGGGCGGTCGGAGGCCGCCGACGTCGCGCCGCGTCTTAATTTCCGGGGTTTCGAATTCGACTGCTGAAATTTCACTCGTGAAAACTGGATTCTGCTCGAATGGACACTCCAGCAGGTCGGACCATCAGCTCAACTTATTGTAATTACTAGATTACAAACAAAATGCGAAAAAGGTGTCTTCCGGCACGCCCGTTGCAGATTCGGAGGACCGCACGACCATGCGGGTTGCGGAACCTGGGCGAGTCGAACGAATGATGAACGAGCCACCTCGCGCGAACGGCCTTTCGGTTCTCGTCATCGACCACGACTTCAACGAGCAGAAGGCGCTCGTCATCGGCCTGCGGCTCGAGGGGTTCCAGGCGGATGGCGCTTCGTCCAGCGCGTCCGCGCTCGAGGCGCTCGCCGCGGGCAGGTTCGACGTCGCGCTCATCGATCTCATGGTCCCGGAGACGAACGGCCTGCAGCTGTCGCGGATGATCCGCGCGCGGTTCCCCGAGGTGACGACGATCCTGATGTCCGCGTACCACCTCTCCCTGGCGCAGCTCGTTCGGGCGAACACCGGGGCCGTCGGCTTCGTGCCGAAGCCGTTCCGCTTCGACGACCTCGTGCAGTTCGTCCGCGTCAAGGCGGCGCGCAGCCCCTCGACGGCGCCGGCGCCCTTCGCCGCGACCGCGCCCGACAGCGGGCTGCACACCCCGTTCGAGCTGCCCCGGACCGCGTAGCCCGGCTCCCGCGCCCCGTCGCCGGCCTTGACCGCGAAAGAACGGTTGTGCGAGTATGGCGGCCGCTCGGAACGACACCAAATAGGATACGGAGGAGAACCGTGAACCGACGTCGCAACATCATCGTCGCCACGCTGGCCCTGGCCGCGTTCGGGATCTCCGCGCTCGCCGCGCACAGCGGGCCGGACGACGCGAACAAGGCCGCCGCCCAGCCGGCGCCGAAGGCCGCGCCCGCGACCACGGCCGCCGCTCCGGTCGACGCCGCCGCCGAGAAGGCGCGGCTCGCGTTGCCGGTCGCGAAGATCGACGGCGTGGAGATCTCGCTCGAGTATCTCGAAACCGCCCTCGATCGCCAGAGCCCCCTGCTCCGGAAGGAGCTGGCGGACGCGGCGAAGCGCAAGGACTTCATCGACAAGATCATCAACATGGAAGTCCTCGCGGCCGAGGCCAAACGGCGCGGGTTCTCGTCCGATCCCGAGGTCGCGTCCGTGCGGAAGAACCAGCTCGCCTCCTTGATGCACCGGAAGATCGCCGACGAGACCCCGGAGGTCGCGCCGACGGATGATGCGATGCGCAAGTACTACGACGCACACGCCGACGCTTACAACAAGCCCGAGAAGGTCCGGGCGCGGCACATCCTCATCGCCGACAAGGCCGCGGCGGAGAAGCTGCTCGCGGAGATGCTCGCCAAGACACCGAGCCAGTACGAGTTCCGCCGCATCGCGCAGGAAAGGAGCGAAGACGCCGCGTCGAAGAACCGCGGCGGCGACCTCACGTTCTTCCCGCGGACCGCCGAGCGCCGCGACGGCGATCCCGAGGTGCCCGAGGCCGTCGCGAACGCCGCGTTCGAGCTCAAGGAGAACGGCGAGGTCGCGCGCAAGCTCGTCAAGACCGACAAGGGGTACCACCTCGTCATGCGCACCGGCCATCGCGAAAAGATGAGCATGACGTTCGAGGAAGCCAAGGAACGGCTCACCATGCTCGTGCAGCGCGACGATCGCAAGAACGCGATCGACGCGGCGATCGACGCCCTCGAGAAGAAGTACCCGGTGACGCTGCACGAGGAGAACCTCAAGGACGTCGTCATCGACCTGTCGGGCGGCCCGCCGGCCGAGCAGGCTGCGGGGCCGCTGGAGCCGGCCGCCCTCGAGAAGCCGGCCACGGCCGAGTAGCCCGCCTCGACCCACCCAAGGAGAGGACGATGCGCAACGACTCGATCGCGATCATCGGCGGCTCGGGCCTGTACGATCTCGGCGGCCTATCCGAGGTCCGCGAGCACGAGGTGGAGACGCCGTACGGGCCGCCTTCTTCTCCCGTCGTCGAGGGGGTGCTCGGCGCGCGCCGGGTCATGTTCCTCGCGCGCCACGGGCGCGGGCACCATCTCACGCCATCGGAGATCAACTACCGCGCCAACGTCTTCGCGCTCAAGTCGCTCGGCGCGAGCGAGATCGTGAGCGTCTCGGCGGTCGGAAGCATGCGCGAGGAGATCCGGCCGGGCGACATCGTCTTCCCGGACCAGTACATCGACAGGACCAAGGGACGCCCGTCGACGTTCTTCGGCGACGGGATCGTGGGGCACGTCGCCTTCGCGGACCCGACGTGCGACGGGCTCCGGGCACGCCTCGAGGCGGCCGCCGCGCGGATCGGCCTCGCGCACCGCCGCGGCGGCGCGCTCATGGTGATGGAGGGCCCGGCCTTCTCGACGCGCGCCGAGTCGCGGATGCACCGCCGGCTCGGCGTCGATCTGATCGGGATGACGGCGATGCCCGAGGCCAAGCTCGCGCGCGAGGCGGAGATGTGCTACGCGACCGTCGCGCTCGCGACGGACTACGACTGCTGGCACGAGACAGAGGAGGACGTGAGCGTCGGCGCGGTGCTCGCCGTCATGCGCAAGAACGTCGCCTCCGCGCGGGACCTGATCCGGGCGCTCGTGTCCGAGCCGGGCGACGAGCGGTCGTGCGCGTGCGCCTCGTCGCTCGAGCACGCGATCGTCACGGATCGAAAGGCGATCCCGGCCGAGACGAAGCGGCGGATGCAGCCGATCTTCGGGAGGGTGCTATGAGCGAGAAGCTGCTCGTCGTCGGATCGGTCGCGTTCGACAGCATCGAGACGCGCGCGGGGAGGCGCGACGAGATCCTCGGCGGCGCGGCGACCTTCATCTCGCTCGCCGCGAGCCGGTTCTGCGGGGTGCGGCTCGTGGCGATCGTCGGCGAGAACGACTTCCCGGACGAGCACGTCCGCCTCCTCGCGTCGCACGGCGTGGATCTCGCCGGCCTCGAGCGCGTTCCCGGGCGGACGTTCCGGTGGGCCGGGGTGTACGCGGACGACTTCTCGTCTCGCCGGACGCTCGACACGCAGCTCGGCGTCTTCGCGTCGTTCTCCCCGAAGATCCCGGCCGGGTACGCGGCCTCCAGGTACGTCATGCTCGGGAACATCAACCCCGAGCTCCAGCTCGCCGTCCTCGACGCCGTGCACGGGGATCGCTTCGTGGCGACCGACACGATGAACCTCTGGATCAACACCGCGCGGGACGCCCTCGGCGCGGTGATGCGGCGGACCGACCTGCTCATCATCAACGACGAGGAGGCGCAGCTCCTCACAGGCGAGCGGCAGATCGCGCGCGCGGCGGCCGAGGTCCGGCGGATGGGTCCCAAGGCGGTCATCATCAAGCGCGGGGAGCACGGCGCGTTCCTGTTCCACGGGGACGGCGTGTTCTTCGCGCCGGCGTTCCCGCTCGACGAGGTCGTCGACCCGACCGGCGCCGGGGACAGCTTCGCGGGCGGCCTGATGGGGTACCTCGCGTCCGTCGGCCGCGCCGACTTCGCGGCGCTCAAGCGCGGCATGATCTGCGGCGCGGCGGTCGCCTCGGCCACGTGCGAGGCTTTCGGGGTCGAGCGCACCGCGCAGCTGACCGACGCCGCCATCGACGAGCGGGTCACGGCGCTCATTTCCATGACGTCGCTCGACCGCGAGTGACGGAGAAAAACGGACCTGTCATGCGTTTCCTTGGCGCGCGATAAGTACCACGCGCGGCTGCTCGCCCTCGCCTGCCGATGAAGCTCCGTTACATTTTTCGTAAACGCAGTGAATGAAAATCAACTAACATGTGAAAACAAACTTCAAGGAGGCGAACATGATGCGCATATTCTTCGTTTTCGGTGTCGCGGCGCTGACGCTCGGTTCCATGAGCATGGGCTGCGAGAGCGCCGGTTACTCGTCCGATGCGGACGCGGACAACGATTCGGATTCGGACTCGGATTCGGACTCGGACGTCGATTCCGATTCGGACGTCGACACCGAGACGAGCACCGATCCGAACGCCGACAACGACGGTGACGGCCTCTCCAACGGCTTCGAGGAGGAGAACGGCACCGACCCGAACGACCCGGACTCGGACGACGACGGCTACTCCGATTTCGTCGAGTACGTCGCGGGGACCGACCCGCTCGATCCGGAGGCGAACCCCGGCGCGCAGGGCGACTTCTACTTCCTCGAGCCGTACGGCGAGCCGCCGGATCCCGCGCAGGACACGCTCGTGTTCGCGACCGACATCCAGATGGCCGACGTGTTCTTCCTGATGGACACGACCGGCAGCATGGGCGGCGAGATCGCGACGCTCAAGAGCTCGCTGAGCGGCACGATCATCCCCGGTGTCGAGGCGATCATCCCGGACGTCTGGTTCGGCGTGGGAGCGTTCGACGACTACCCGTACGGCAGCTACGGTTACTCGTCGTCAGGCGACGTGGTGTTCGCCCTGCACCAGATCATGACCGAGGAGGTGACCGTGGCGCAGGCCGCCGTCGACGGGCTGGCCTCGCACTTCGGCGGCGACGGCCCGGAGAGCGACGTACCGGCGCTTTTCGCCACCGCGACCGGCAACGATTTCGGGACGTACCTCGCGGAGCAAACAGGCTGCCCGGCGGGCCACATCGGCTACCCGTGCTTCCGCCCGGGCGCCGTGCCGATCATCATCCTCATTACCGACTCGTCGTTCCACAACGGCCCGAGCGATTATTCGATGTACTCGGGCGTCGTTCCCGAGCCGCCTACCTACGCCGAGACGGTGGCCGTGCTGAACGACATCCACGCGAGGGTGCTCACCATCTACAGCACCGAGGGCGACGACCCGGCGATGGTGCTCTCGCACTGCCAGGCGATCTCGACCGACACCGGCGCCGTTTCGGACTCCGGGCCGCTCACCTTCCTCATCGGCGGCGACGGCAGCGGGCTCGGCACCGAGGCCGTGAACGCGGTCGCCACGCTCGCGAACGGCGTGCCGATGGACATCTCGGTCGTGGCGCGCGACGACACGAGCGACTCGGTGGACGCGACGGTCTTCATCGACAACATCATCCCGAACACCGTCGGCGGCGTCGAGGACCCGACCGACCCGTCGATCATCTGCGTGGGCGGGCTCGCGACGGCCAACAGCGACTCGGACCCCGAGGCGGACATGTTCCTCGACGTCCTCCCGGGCACGCCGGTCTGCTTCGACATCATCCCGGCGCAGAACGACACAGTGGAGCCGACATCGGTACCGATGATCTACACGGCCTTTGTCGACGTCATCGGCGACAGCGTGACGGTGCTCGACACGCGCGAGGTGTACTTCCTCGTCCCGCCGGTCGGGGTCATCGAATAACCACGAAAAGGAGCGATCAGATGAAACGGGCATTCGCGATTCTGTTCATCGGGCTGATCGGCGCGACGGCGCTCTCGTCGGGCTGCGAGAGCGAGCAATCGCCCTACGGCGCCGACTCGGACTCGGACGGCGATTCGGACTCGGATTCGGACTCGGACGTCGATTCCGATTCGGACGTCGACACCGAGACGAGCACCGATCCGAACGCCGACAACGACGGCGACGGCCTCTCCAACGGCTTCGAGGAGGAGAACGGCACCGACCCGAACGACCCGGACTCGGACGACGACGGCTACTCCGATTTCGTCGAGTACGTCGCGGGGACCGACCCGCTCGATCCGGAGGCGAACCCCGGCGCGCAGGGCGACTTCTACTTCCTCGAGCCGTACGGCGAGCCCCCGGACCCGACCGAGGACACGCTCGTGTTCGCGACCGACATCCAGATGGCCGACGTGTTCATCCTCATGGACACGACCGGCAGCATGAGCGGCGAGATCACCAACCTCAAGAACTCGCTGACAACCTCGACGACCGGGATCATCCCCCAGATCCAGACGATCATCCCGGACGTCTGGTTCGGCGCCGGCTACTTCAAGGACTACCCGGTTGGGACCTACGGCGGCTCGTCCGACCTCCCGTTCTGGCTGAGCCAGCGGATGACCTCGGACGCGTCGGCGGTCCAGACCGCGGTGAACACCTTCACCGCAACGGGCGGCTACGACGGTCCCGAGAGCCAGGTGCCTGCGCTGTGGGCGATCGCGACCGGCTCGGCGCTCGGCTACGGCGTGGACGCGACGACCGCTTGCACGGGCGACGAGGTCGGCTACCCGTGCTTCCGCGCCGGCGCCGTGCCGATCGTCATCCTTATCACCGACGCGGAGTTCCACAACGGGCCAACCCTCGGCACGGACTACTCCGGCGTCACGCCCATCCCGCCGGACTACTCGACGACCGTCACCGCGCTCAACGACGTCCACGCCAAGGTGATCTCGGTCTGGTCGGCCGGAGGGTACGGCAGCGTCACCGCGAACTGCACCTCGATCACGACCGACACCGGGGCGATCTCGACCGAGACCGGGGCGCTGGTGTTCGGGGTCGACTCGTCGGGGACCGGGCTCGGTGACAACGTCGTCAACGCGGTGCAGGAGCTCGCGAGCAACGTGCCGCTGGACATCTCGGTCGTCGCGCGCGACGACACGAGCGACTCGGTGGACGCGACGGTCTTCATCGACAACATCATCCCGAACACCGTCGGCGGAGTGGAGGATCCGATGAATCCGTCGGTCATCTGCGTGGGCGGGCTCACGACCGCGAACACCGACTCCGACCCCGAGGCGGACGTGTTCCTCGACGTGCTGCCGGGCACGCCGGTCTGCTTCGACATCATCCCGGCGCAGAACGACACCGTGGAGCCCTCGTCGGTTCCGGTCATCTACACGGCCTTCGTCGACGTCATCGGCGACAGCGTGACGGTGCTCGACACGCGCGAGGTGTACTTCCTCGTCCCGCCGGTCGGGGTCATCGAGTAGCGCGCCGACAGAAATAACTGCACGATAGGGACATGAGCGAGCACATCATTAGAAAAGAACGAGGTGCGAACATGAATCGACATGCGAACATCCTGCTCTGTTGCGCGGCGGCGCTGCTCGGCTGCCAGGGCATCGGCGACGACGACTCGAACAGTAGCGGCGACGGCGGCGCGGACTCGGACACGGACGTGGACACGGACGCCGACTCGGATTCCGACTCCGACGGCGGCGTGGACCCGGTCGCCGACGACGACGGCGACGGCCTCTCCAACGGCATGGAGGAGGAGTTCGGCACCGACCCGAACGACCCGGACTCGGACGACGACGGGTTCTCGGACTTCGTCGAGTGGTACGCCGGGACCGATCCGAACGACCCGGACGTCAACCCGAAGACCGAGGGGAACTTCTACTTCCTCATGCCGTACATGGATCCGCCGGAGCCGACCGAGGACACGCTCGTGTTCCAAACGAACATCCAGTTCGCGGACGTGTTCTTCGCCATGGACACGACGGGCAGCATGGGCAGCGAGATCACGAACCTCAAGACGACGCTGAGCACGACGATCATCCCCGCGATCTCGGCGATCATCCCGTTCGCCTGGTTCGGCGTGGGCTTCTTCGACGACTACCCCTACGGCAGCTACGGCTCGACGGGCACGGACTCCGTTTTCGCCCTGCTCCAGCCGATGACCTCGGTCATCGCCGACGCGCAGGCCGGCGTCAACGCTCTCTCGTTGCATTCCGGGGCCGACTGGCCGGAGAGCCAGGTCCCCATGCTGTGGGCAGTCGCTACCGGCGGCAGCCTCGGGACGTACCTCCCGGCGCAGACCGAGTGCCCGGCCGGCCACTACGGGTACCCGTGCTTCCGGCCCGGGGCGATCCCGATCATCATCATGATGACCGACGCGCCGTTCCACAACGGTCCCGGCGACTACGAAGCGTACGTCGGCATCACGACCGAGCCGCCTTCGTACAACTACGCGGTCGCGGCGCTCGACACGATCCACGCCAAGGTGCTGCCGGTCTACACCGGTTCGGCCGGCGACATCGGGCAGACGCACTGCGAGTCGATCGCGCTCGACACGGGCGCGGCGATCGACGACGTGCCGCTCGTGTACGTGATCAACTCAGACGGGACCGGGCTCGACACGAGCATCGTGGACGCGGTCGAGGATCTCGCGACGGGCGTGCCGTTCGACATCGGAACCGTTGCGCGCGACAACGAGACGGACGCGGTGGACGCGACGGTGTTCATCAACAGGATCGTGCCGAACACGGTCGGCGGCGTGGAGGACCCGGAGGATCCGACGGTGATGTGCGTCGGCGGGCTGGACACGATCAACAACGACTCCGATCCCTACCCCGACCTCTTCGACGACGTGATGCCGGGCACGCCGGTGTGCTTCGACATCTTCCCGCAGCAGAACGACACGGTGCCGCCGACGACCCTGCCGCAGATGTACACGGCGTTCATCGACGTGATCGGCGACAGCGTGACGGTGCTCGACACGCGCGAGATCTTCTTCCTCATCCCGCCCTCGACCCCGATCGAGTAGCCGCCCCGTCTCCTTTGGCGAAATCGTAATTTTGGAGTGGAAATCGAACCGATTTCCGTCATCTAATACGCATGCAAACCAAGGAGGATACGACTATGCACGACATGGATTGGCGCCGCATCTTTGGGCTCCTCCCCCTGGCCCTGACCGCGCTCGTCGCCTGCCAGAACGGCGGCTCGGACTACAACCCGATCGACTCGGAAACCGATTCGGATGCGGATTCGGACTCGGACTCGGACTCGGATTCGGATTCCGACACCGACTCGGATTCCGACACCGACTCGGATTCGGATTCCGACACCGATTCCGATTCGGATTCCGACACCGATTCCGACGCCGACGGCGGCTCGGATTCGGACAGCGATGCGGACGTCGAGTGCACGGACGAGGACGACGACGGGTGGTGCCTGCCGTTCGACTGTGACGACGGCGACGACACCGTCTACCCCGGCGCTTCGGAAGATCCGATCAACCTGTTCGACGACGACTGCGACGGCGATATCGACGAAATCGACGTCACCGATACCGATGCCGACGACGACGGTCTCGCCGACGATTATGAGATCAGTATCGGTACGGATCCGTACGATGAGGACACGGACGGCGACGGCGTCTCGGACCTCGCCGAGGTGGTCGCCGGCACCGACCCGCTCGACCCGGACTCGAACCCGGCCGCCGAGGGCAACTTCTACTTCCTCGTGCCGTACGAGGAGACCCCGGACCCGACGATGGACACGCTCGTGTTCGCGACCGACATCCAGATGGCCGACGTGTTCTTCACGGTCGACACCACCGGCAGCATGGGCGGCGAGATCACGAACCTCAAGTCATCGCTGAGCACGTACATCATCCCGCAGATTCAGGCGATCATCCCGAACGTCTGGTTCGGCGTGGGCCGCTTCGACGACTACCCGTACTCGCCGTTCGGCGACTCGGCCTCGGGCGACGTCGTCTTCCAGCTCAACCAGGCCATGACCTCGAGCACGGCCTCAGCGCAGACCGCGGTCAACTCGCTGTCCACCCACTACGGCAACGACTGGTCCGAGAGCGACGTACCGGCGCTCTACGCGATCGCGACCGGCAGCGGCTTCGGCGGTTACCTGGCCGCGCAGACGGGCTGCCCGGCGGGCCACATCGGCTATCCGTGCTTCCGGCCCGGCGCGGTCCCCATCATCGTGCTCATCACGGACGCGCCGTTCCACAACGGGCCGGGCGGGTACGACGCCTACTACAGCATCACGCCGGTTCCGCCGACGTACGCGCAAGCCGTTGCCGCGCTGAACGCGATCCACGCCAAGGTGCTCACGATCAACACCTCGGGCACGACCTCCTCCTCCGCTCCCGAGTACCAGCACTGCGTGCAGATCTCGACGGACACCGGCGCGGTGAGCGACACCGGGCCGCTCACGATCGCGGGCAGCACCTCAGGGACCGGGCTCGGCGACAACGTCGTGAACGCGGTGGAGACGCTCGCGAACGGCGTGCCGATGGACATCTCGGTCGTGGCGCGCGACGACACGAGCGACGCGGTGGACGCGACGATCTTCATCGACAACATCGTGCCGAACACCGTCGGCGGCGTCGAGGATCCCATGAACCCGCTGGTGATCTGCGTCGGCGGGCTCGCGACCGCGAACACGGACGCGGATCCCCAGCCGGACATGTTCGTGGACGTGCTCCCGGGCACGCCGGTGTGCTTCGACATCTACCCGAAGATGAACACGACCGTCGAGGAGACGGGTGAGCCGCAGCTCTTCCACGCCTTCGTCGACGTCATCGGCGACAGCATCACCGTGCTCGACACGCGCGACGTCTACTTCCTCGTCCCGCCCTCCGAGCCCATCATCGAGTAGACCGCCGAGCCTTCGGGAGGGCCGTTGCCGCAGCTCGTCCTCGTCGCCTTCGTCCTGTCCGGCATCTCCGGGATCACCTTGGAGATCGTGTGGACCCGCCAGCCCGAGCTCGTGTTCGGCGCCACGACCCTCGCGATCTCGACCGTCCTTACCTGCTTCATGGGCGGGCTCGCGCTCGGCTCGTGGGTCTTCGGGAAGGTCGCCGACAGGCTGCGCTCGCCGCTCCTCGGCTACGCGGTCCTCGAGGCGATCATCGGCGCCTCGGCGCTCGCCATCCCGTGGCTCATCCGGAACGTCTACCCGGACGTGAACGGCTTCCTCGTCACGCACCTCGGCAACAGCTTCTGGCTCTTCTCCCTGTGCCGCTTCCTGGCTGTCGCGATCGTGCTGATCGTGCCGACGACCTGCATGGGCGCGACGCTGCCCATCCTCTCGCGGCACTACGTCCGCGAGGAGGCGCACCTCGTGCGCGTCAGCTCCCGGGTCGGCGCGCTCTACACCCTGAACACGGTGGGCGCGATCGTCGGCGTCTTCTGCGCGACCTTCATCCTCCTGCCGACGATCGGCCTCATTGCCACGAACACGACGGCCGCGGTCCTCGACCTCGCCATCGCGGCGGCGATCATCCTGTTCGCGCGGAGGCTCGATTCCCGCGCGCCGGAAGCCCGGTCGGCGGGTCCCGTCGAGGAGGAGGGCTACATCCTCCCGGAGGCCGACGGCGCCGTACCGTTCGTCGCCACGCCCGCACAGCGGACGGTGGCCGTCGCCGCGTTCTTCGTGTCCGGGCTCGCGGCGATGAACCTCCAGGTCGTGTGGAACCGCGTGACGGCGCTCGTGATCGGATCCTCGGTCTACTCGTTCGCGCTCGTCCTGCTCGCCTTCCTCGTGGGGCTCGCCGGCGGCGCGGCCGTGTTCTCCCGCCTGTCGAAGCGCCTCGCGAACCCGGTCATCGCGCTCGCCGCGGTCGAGATCGCGATCGCGGCCCTCGCGGCGCTCAGCTACCTCTACATCGACGATCTCCCCCGTGTCTTCGCGCACCTCGTCACGGGCTCCGTCGACGGGTACGAGGAGCACGTCGTCCTCGTGCAGTCCATCATGTTCGCCGTGGCGGCGCTCGCGGTCCTCCCGGTGACGATCGGGATGGGCGCGACCTTCCCGCTCACGATCCGCGTCGCCGCGGGCGATCTCGGCAAGGTGGGCCGCGACGTCGGGAGCGTGTACGCGATGAACACGCTCGGCTCGATTCTCGGCTCCTTCCTCGCCGCGTTCGCGTTCGTGCCGCTGTTCTCGCACTACGGCGGCGGCATCGGCATGCAGATCGCGTTCCTCCTGTCGATCGCGCTGTACGCCGTCCTCGCCGTCGCGCTCGTGGCGGTGTCGCGGGTGGGGCGCCTCGCGCGCGCGGGGGTCTCTATCGCCGTCGCGGCGGGCCTCGCGGCTCTCCTCTTCGCCGCGCCGCGATGGGATCCGGCCTCGCTGACCATCGGCGTCTTCCGGATCTCGCTCATGGAGCACGCGCTCGACGAGGAGTCCTGGGGCGATCCGGACGTCATGTACTACTACGACGGCGTCACGACGACGGTCTCCGTCGAGATCTGGGGCCGGCACTTCTCCATGAAGAACAACGGGAAGGTCGACGCGTCGAACGGCGACGACATGACCACGCAGATCCTGGTCGCGGCCTACCCGATCCTGTTTCACCCCGCCGGGCCCGAGGACCTCGACGTCGCGATCGTCGGCTTCGGGTCCGGGGTCACGGTCGGCGCGGCGCTCGAGTTCCCGCTGCGGCGCGTGGACTGCATCGAGCTCGAGTCGGCCGTCATGGAGGCGTCGGTGAGCTTCGGGCACGCGGCCGGCGCGCCCTCGGATCCCGACCTCGAGGTCAACCACCTCGAGTACCGCTCGCCGGACGATCCGGCCTACGACTGGACCGATCCCGAGACCTTCGTCGACAACGAGCGGCTCACGATCTTCAACAACGACGGGCGCAACTTCCTCGCGACCGCCGAGGCGGCGTACGACGTGATCATCTCGGAGCCGTCCAACCCCTGGATCACGGGCGTCGCGAACATGTTCACCGCCGAGAGCTTCGCCTCCTCGGCGCGCGCGCTCAAGCCAGGCGGCGTCTTCGGCCAGTGGGTGCAGCTGTACGAGATGTCCCCGGAGAACATCAAGACGATCCTCCGGACGTTCGCCGGCGTCTTCCCGCACGTCGTCCTCCTGGCCACCGAGGACCTCTCCTCGGACACCGTGCTCCTCGGCTCGTTCTCGCCCATCGAGTTCGACGTCGGGCGGATGCGCCGCGTGATGCGGGATCCGCGCGTCGCGGCGGAGCTCAGGCGCGCGTACGTCTTCGAGCCCACCGACATCTTCGCGCGGGCGCTCCTGGTCGACCGGCGGGAGCTGCTCGAGCTCTCGAACGGCAAGGACGCCTCCGGCTGGTCGCGCCTCCCCGTGAACACGGACGACAACGCGCGCATCGAGTTCGCCGCGCCGCACGACCTGATCACGTTCTCCAGGTTCTCGGGCTACATCCCGACGTTCTACGCGCCGAGCTGGCCTTACAGCCGGGTCGATCGCGTGCTCACCGGGCTCGGCGACGACGACGCGGCGGTCGGGAGGTCCCTCGCGCGACAGGCGCTCTCCCTGCTCGGCAACGGCCGCAAGAGCGTCGCGAAGCTCCTCATCGCGCGCGCCGAGCCGCTCGCCCCGGGAGATCGCGAGGTCGCCTCCGTGCGCCGCATCGCCGATCTGCTCGCCGCCGACACTCGCACGCCCAGGCCGCGGATCGAGCCGCCGCAGCCGTCCATCGAGCTCCAGGAGTCCGACGCGGCCGCCCTCGCCGCGCTGCTCGACGACGTCCAACGCGCCGTGGACACGAGCACCCCGGACGAGGCGCTCGAGCGGTTTCACGCCGTCCCCGAGTACCTAATCGGGCGCGGCGGGCCGCAACTCGAGCTCCTTCGCGGGTACCTGAGCTTCCTCGGCAGGGATCCGCAGGACAAGACCAGGTGCGAGAAGGCGATCGAGACGCTCGACGATCTCCAGCAAGGGCACCCGGAGTACGCGGCCCGCCACCCCGAGATCGACTACCTGCTCGGCATGTGCCACGACAACGCGCGCCACTTCGACAAGGCGGTGAAGAGCATGAGCGCGTACGTCGCCAGGCTCGAGGAGCAGGAGCGGCTCGCGGGGATCGCCGGGAGGCAGGAGATCGCCAACGCCGCCGCGTCGCGTTCCGGCGTCGGCGGGACAGCGGTGATCGATCTCCCCGAGGACGCCCCCGGCGCGCCGACGGCCGACGCGCCGGGAGAGAGCCCGAAGGATGTCCACGAGGATTCCGCGGCCGCCCTGTAGCGATCCGCGGCTCGAAGACACCTTGTCCTTCCGCCCCGTTTTCCGGTAACGTCTCTCCAATGAATCAGGCGACTTCACAGATCCAGGCGACGCGACCGGCGCACTGCGATCGGACGGCCATCAACCGCTTCCTCACGCAGCACGAGCCCATGTTCTATGAGGCGTAGCCCGCCGCCCTCGCGGTCCTTGTCATGCGCGCTGACGGCCGCGGCGCTCGTTTCGTGCGCCCTTCTCGCCCCCGCCCGCGTCGCCGCGGCGCCCCCGCCCGCGCTGTCCGGGATGCCGGAAGGGCGGCGCGAGCTCGGCGACGCCTTCGTCGAGGCTTGGCTCTCGCTGCGCCGCGATCTCGACGCGTCTGCCGGCTCGGGGGTGCACCCCGCCCTCGTCTCCTCGTGGTTCGCCGCGACGCCGCGCCCCGTGCTGCGCGAGCTCGCCCGCGTCTCCTCGGACGAGCAGGTCAGCCTCGCGGCGGCAGCACGGCTCTGCGACGGGGCGCAGGATCCGGATCGCCGCCTCCTCGCCGATCTCGGGCGGCGCTACGCCGACTCGCCCAACTCCGCCCTCGTGCTGTCGTTGCGCATCGCCGCCGGTGACGGCGTCGCGTCGCGCGCCGCGGAG
>JALNZK010000077.1:0-10907 GCA_023229365.1 Pseudomonadota bacterium
CGATCGCGACGATCGATCCCACCGACGCCCGGGACTACGACGACGCCATCAGCGTCGAGCGGCGGCAGGGCGGCGCGATCCGGCTCGGCGTGCACATCGCCGACGTCTCCCACTTCGTCGTTCCCGGCGGCGCGCTCGACGAGGAGGCGCGTCGGCGCGGCACGAGCGTCTACTTCCCGCGGCGCGTGATCCCGATGCTGCCGGAGATCCTGTCGAACGGCGTGTGCTCGCTGCAGGAGGGCGTGAGGCGGTTCGCGCGCAGCGCCTTCATCGACTACGACGGCGACGGCAACCCGCTCCGCGCCCGCTTCGCGCGCACGATCATCTCCTCTTCCAAGCGGCTGACCTACGAGGAGGCGGAGGAGATCTCGACGGGCGGGGGCAAGGGCGTCCCGAGGCTGGTCCGCGGCCGGATCGCCGCGATGTACGAGCTCGCGCGTCGCATCGAGGCGCGGCGGGAGCGCGAGGGGATGCTCCGCCTCGATCTGCCGGAGGTGGAGCTCGTGCTCGACGCCGAGGGCCGGGTGACGGACGGCGGGCCGAAGCCGCACCTCTACTCCCACCGCGTGATCGAGATGCTCATGGTCGAGGCGAACGAGGCCGCGGCGCGCGCCCTCTTCGACGCCGAGATCCCGACGCTGCGCCGGATCCACCCGGCGCCGAGCGACGACGCCTTCGTCGATCTCGCGAAGTTCGTGCGCGCCCTCGGCCACAAGATCCCGACCCGCCCGACGCGGCGCGACCTGCAGGAGCTCGCGTCGTCGGTCCGCGGCGAGCCGGCGGAGCGGGCAGTGAACATCGGCATCCTGCGCTCGCTGCAGCGGGCGGTGTACTCCACCGCGCCGGAGGGCCACTTCGCCCTCGCGAGCGAGCACTACTGCCACTTCACGAGCCCGATCCGGCGCTACCCGGATCTCGTCGTGCACCGGGCGCTCGACGTGCTCGCGAGCGGGGTGAAGCCCGCCCCGCCCGAGCCGCTGACCTCCCCCCTCCCCCCCTCCGATTCGGAGGGGGGGGCGGAGGGGGAGGTGCTCGACGCGCTCGCCGCCGAGATGTCGCGCAAGGAGCGCGGCGCCGAGGCCGCGGAGCAGGAGCTCCGGCTCGTCCTCGTGCTGCACCACCTCTCGACGAAGGTCGGCGAGGAGATCGAGGGCGTGGTCACGGGCGTCGCGGACTTCGGCCTGTTCGTGCAGATGCCCAAGTTCCTCGTCGAGGGCGTCGTGAAGCTCGCGGATCTCGGCGACGACTGGTGGGACGTCTCGACCGAGCGCGGCACGGTGCGCGGCGAGACGACCGGGCGGTCGATCCGGATCGGCGACAGGCTCCCGGTGATCATCGCCGAGGTCGACGTCCCGCACCGGCGGCTCGTGCTCGTCGCGCCGCGGAAGAAGGACGCGGCCGGCGCCAAGCCCGCCAAGAACGCGAAGCCTGCGAAGAGCGCGCCGCCCGAGAAGCAGCCCCGACGCGGCGGGAAACGACACCGGTAGAGGGCTCGTTCCCAACGAGCCCGCTCGCGCCCCGGCCACGATGGCGACATGGATGAAACAATTGCTGACTAGCGTTTTCGTGTGGATAAAATGATAGTTGACTATCGTTTTTGCATGGATAAAATGACAGTATGTTCGACCGCTGGTTGCAGCTGAAGGGCACCTCCGCGCTCGTTCTCGGGCCGCGGCGTTGCGGCAAGACGACGCTCCTGCGGATGCGTTTCCCGGACTACGCCTACGCCACCCTCGACGACCTCGATCTGCTCGCGCTCGCCAAGAAGGACCCCAAGGGGTTCGTCTCCCGGCTCGGGCCACGCGCGATCATCGACGAGATCCAGCGGCTGCCGGCGCTCACGATCGCGGTGAAGCACGCCATCGACAGCGAGGGCGCGCGTGTCCTGATGACCGGCTCGAGCTCGGTCGGCCTGCTCGACGCCGCGGCGGACACGCTCGCCGGGCGCATCGACGTCGTCTCGCTCCCCACCGCCTGCTGGGGCGAGGACGCCGGGCCGCCGACGCACCGCGTCTTCGACGACCCGCAGGACCCGCTCGAGCAGAAGGAGGCGGCGCGTCGCCTGGACGACGCGCTCGCGTTCGGCCTGTTCCCGGAGATCGTCACCGCGGCCGGCGCCGAGGCGAAGCGCGAGCTGCTCGCGCGCTACAAGAACAGCTACTTCACGCGCGACATGATGCGGTTCGCCAACCTCGAGAACGCGGACGCGATCCTGTCGCTCTACCTCCACCTGGCGCGCTCGATCGGATCGCACCTCGAGGTCGCGCACTTCGCGCGCGAGGCCGGCGTGAGCCAGGTCACCGCCCGCAAGTACCTCGCGTCGATCCTGCATTCCCAGCTCGGGTTCCGGCGGACCGGCTACCAGTACGGGCCGGCGAAACGGCTCGCGCGGGCGGCGAAGAGCTACTTCGCGGACAACGGCGTGCTCGGCAGCCTGTCGGCTCGGCCGAGCGACGGGCAGATCATGGAGAGCTTCGTCGTCGCCGAGCTCGAGAAGCGGCGCAAGCTCGGGCTGATCGCCGCGGAGCAGCTGCACTACTACAAGAGCGCGGCCGGGCGCGAGATCGACGTGGTATTCGAGGACGGCGACGCGCTGCGCGCCGTCGAGATCAAGACGACCGCGGCGCCGAGCGGCCGGGACCTGCGGAACCTGCGGGAGTTCGCGGCGTCGTTCGGGCGGCCGGTCCGGGCGTGCCTGTTCTACGCGGGCGCCGAGCGGGCGGAGATCGACGGGGTCGCGCTCGTCCCGATCACGGCGCTCTACCGCGGGCGGTAGCGGCGAGTCAGTACCGGTTCACGATCTCGAAGTCGGCGGGGTGCGGCGCCGGGATCCGGACGAAGCCGACGGGATCGCCCTTGAGCCGCTCGCGCTCGACGCGGCAATCCGGCTCGCAGGCGAACGTCTCGATCCAGTGGTACCGGAGCACGACGTCCTCGTCGGGTGTCGAGCCGCGCACCGCGATCCGGTTCATCGACGCCGCGACCTCGCCGGAACCCTCGGCGAAGTAGCTCACCTTCAGGCGCGACTCGAACACGATGTGCGGCGGGAACTCCGCGACCTTCCGCAGGAGCTTCTTCTCGGCGAGGAACCTCCCGTGCGTGACCGAGGTCACGACGTAGCGCACGCCGTAGCGCTTCATGTACGCCTTGAGCGTTCCCTCGGGCGGCCGCTTCACGGGGTACAGCCGGAAGAAGTTCGCGGCCGAGTGCTGGAGGTTGCGCAGGCGGAAGCCGCCGAGCACCTCCGCCTCCGTCTTCCACGCGAGCAGCTCGCCGATGGTCCAGTTCTCCACCAGGTACCGGCCCTGCTCGCCCGTGGCCACGCGCGCCGCGACCCACTCGGCGAGCGCGGCGTGGGTCTCGTCCATCCCCGTGTGGCGGTACGGAATCTGGCGCGGGTACCCGATGTTCGAGAAGCCGACCGCGTCGGTGATCTTCGGCCGCTCGTCCTCGAGGACGCGCGCCTCGGGCACGAGCGGCGGCAAGAAATACATGACGTCGCGCGCGAGCCTCGGGATCGCGACGAAAACGGCGATCGCGCCCACGACGTAGACCCGCGGCGGCAGCCCGCGCAGGGCGCCGGACGCGGCGATCCGCTCGACGAGCTGCGCGGCGGGGATGAGCGCGAGGAACGCGAGCGGCGCCGTGAACCTGTACGGCTGCACCTGCAGGAGCGGCGGGATGTAGCCCCCCAAGTACCCGGCGACGAAGAGCGCCCCGAGGCCTGTCGCGAACGCCCAGAACCGGGGATCGCGGTCGGCGCGCCAGTAGAAGAGCGACACGGCCGCCGCCCCCATCGCGAGGAACCGGAACCCCGAGCGCATCCCCGCGCCGCCGGACACCGCGCGGTCCAGCACGATGCCGACGTAGTCCGTGGCGAGGTGGCCGATCGTCGTCGCGCCGAGGTAGCCCGAGTTGAGGATGTAGTGCCAGAACCGGAGGTCGACGAGGAGCCACCAGGCGTTCATTGCGAGGGTGACGACGACGATCCCGGCGATCGCGGCGTGCTCGCGCCGCCCGAACGCGCGGAACCGCCGTGCGTACATCGCGATCATCGGCACGGCGAGGATGAAGAAGCTGTAGGGGTGGGCGAGGTGCAAAGCTCCCATCACGGGCGCGAGCGCGATCGCGTACCGCAGCTTCCCGCCGGACGTGAACCTGTGGAAGAGCGCGAGGGGCAGGAGGCAGAGGTAGCTCGCCATGGCGTAAGCGACCATCCCCTCCCACCACGCCCAGTGGATGAAGCTGTCGAAGCACCAGACGCAGAGCCCGAGCGCGACGACGACGAACCGGGCCGCGCGCCCGAGGTCGAAGAGCCGCGCAGAAGAGTAGAGCACGATCGGCAGGAGGAGGTGCGCGAGCGCGATGAACAGGTTGAACGCGAGCCCCTTGCCGACCCCGAGCCGCGTCAGGGCGAAGGTCCACAGCTCCCAGCCCTTGTTGTCGGCGTCGAAGATCACGCCCTGCGGGGAGCCCGCGAGCATCTGCGGATCCCACGCCCAGCTCTTCCGGAAGCCGTCGAGCGTCTCGGTGACGCGCCAGACCTGCTCGATGTGCGTGTCGAGATCGCGCCCCGACAAAGGCTCGTCCGCGAGCAGTACCGCGGGAGGCTCCCAGTAGAGCATCGCGGCCGCGTACGCGGCGAGGAGGAGAACGTACGCGAGCGGGAGCGCGAGCCTGCGTGCGAGACCGACGCCGCGATTGTGCTCCCCGCCGCTCATGGCTTCTCCTCGGCCTTCTCCGCCGGCTCCTCGCACTTCGCCCTGCGCACGAGCACCTCCATCGACGCGGTCGCCTTGGCCTGCTTGTAGCACGCCCGGATCGCGGACTCGAAGTCCTCGAGCACGACGCTGGGCTGATCCTTCATCGACGGCACGGCCCAGCGGAAGTTCCAGACGAGCGACGTGCGCGGCGCGGCGACGCGGATCACCGCCGCCGGCACGCGCGCCTTCACCGCGGCCGTCAGATCGGGCACGACCGTGAAGCGGTGCGCGCGCGCGGCGTCGGAGTCGGTGGGCGGCATGGCGGAGAACGGCCCCATCTCGGTCCCCGGGATCACCGCGCGGCCGGCCTCGACCGCCACGACGCCGAGCGGCGCGAGCAGCGGCCCGGGCGGCACCCCCTTCCGGACGAACGCCGCCACCTCGGCCACCTCCTCGGTCGGATCGACGGGCGTCGCCGGCGGCGACAGGAAGCACAGCGACAGCGCGGGCAGCGCAAAGGCCAAGCGGGCGAGCGGCGATCGCCACTCCTCGAGGCCGTGGAGCACGATCGCGCCCGCGGCCGCGGCCACGGGGACGCTCGCCGCGATGTAGACGCCCCACGCGGACGGCGGCGCCATCGGCGCGACGAGCGCGACGGTCCCGGTCGCGAGCAGGACGAGCTCCGGGCCGGCGCGCCTCGAGGCGAGCCGCGGGACGGCGAAGAGGACGACCGCGAACCCGGCGGTCACCGCCGGTGCGACGTTCCACCACTGGACCGCCTGCGCGTAGAGGTTCCGCTCGTAGGCCGCGCCGAGGTGGTACTCGAGGACGTCGAACAGGAAGGACCCGGGCGCCGCGAGCGCGAACGGGGCGATCGCCGCGACGGCCGCACCAACGAACAGCGCGGCGGTGAGGAGCCTCCGCCTCGCGTCTCCCTCGAGCGCGAACAGGAGCGCCATGGAGGCGGCGATCGGCGCGCAGGTCAGGCGGCAGCCGCACGCGAGCACGGCGGCGACCGCGAAGACCGCGGCGCGCGGCCAGTACGATCCGCGGTGGAGCGCCGCGCCGAGGGCGACCACGAGGAAGGCGCCGGTCGGCGCGCACCACACGGCGAGCGCCTGCAGAGAGACCCACCGCGGGGAGGCCGCCACGAGGAACCCGGCGAGGAGCGCGGGCTCGAGCGCGCCCGTCCTCCTGCGCACGATCCACATGAGGCCGAGCAGCGCGATCGCGCCCCAGATCGCGTTGACGGCCCGGTGCGCGAAGAGGGTGTGCCCGGTGAGCGCGAGGATCGAACCGCTGACGTACGGTAGGAGCGGCATCTGCGTGTACGCGAAGTCGCGGTAGAGCGCGCGCCCGGCGAGCGCGTCGCGGGCCGCCACCGAGTAGAAGCTCTCGTCGGGCGCCATCGCCGAGGCGCCGTGGTAGTGGACGGCGAGCGCCGCGTACGCGCCGAGCACGGCCGTCGCGGCGACGATCGCGGCCGCGCGCCGGAAGGCGGGTCTCATGTGCGCTCGGCGGCCCGTCGCCCGGGCCGCCGGGCCAGGCGGCGGGCGAGGACGACCCCGGCGAGCGTGACGCACGCGATCCAGCCGAAGAGGCTCGCCCAGTTGGCGGCCCGCTCCAAAGGCGGGCGCACGTACAGGAGCTCGGTGATCCCGTCGCGCGCCTCGACCGTCATGAGGATCTTGCGCACCCCGGGCAGCACGCCGTGGCGGGTGACGGTCAGCTCGCGGCCGTCGCGGTACGCGCGCCACGGGTAGAAGTACGCGATCGGGTAGTGGAGACGGGATCCCTCTCCGGCGCCCGCGACGCGGACGACGACGCGCTCGTCCTCGAAGGCGAGGACGTCGATCGTCCCCGGCCCCTCGATCGAGACGGGCGGCGCCTTCCCGGCCTCGACGGAGTACACCCAGACGTCCCCGAAGCGCTTCACGAGCTCGACGTCCGGGCGCCGCGGCCACTCGACGAGCGAGACCAGCCAGCGGACGTGGAGCGTCTCGAGCGCCTCGGGCTGCGTGAGCAGCCGCTGGATGAGCTCGGTGTCGTACGGCCATCTGTGGGCGAGCGGGAGGTTGTTGAAGATCGCGGTCGCCTCGTAGCCGAACTTCAGCTTGGGCAGGCCGGTCCAGATCGGCGACGCCGCGAACAGGTGCTGGTGGTAGATCTCGTTGCACTCCGCGGACACGAGGTTGCCCTTCACGCAGAGCTTGCCGGGCTGGTACAGGACGCGGTCGAGCGGGCCGTGCGGCTGCCGGCCGATCCACGCGTTGGCGCGGACGATGTCGGGCCACAGCTCGCCGCCGAGCCGGTCCTTCTCGGACTGGACCGCGATGCGATCGTAGTGCTCCTCCCATCCCACGGCGATGATCGCGGCGACCAGCCCCGCCGCCGCGAACGGCCGCGCGCTCCGCAGGAGCGGCCCGAGGCCCGCCCCGAGCCTCGGCCACCGGAGCGCCGCGCGCGCGCACCCCCAGTCGATCGCGGCGACCCCCCTGTCGACCGCGTAGCCGGCGAGCACGAACCACAGGAGCTTCAGGAACGCCGCCATCCGCTCGATCTGCGCCTTGCGCACGATGAGCCCCTCGCCGAGGTGGGCGGCGACCCCGGTGAAGACGAACGCGGCGATCAGGAGCAGCGCGAGGTACGTCGGCCAGCGCTTGCGGGAGAGCAGCGCGGGCACCAGGCCGAGCCCGCCGAGCGCCCACGCGACCCAGTAGAAGTTGTCGAACAGCTTGTTCGAGGCGAGCCGCTCGACCATCCTCGGGAGCGAGTACCAGGCGCCGCCGAAGCCGACCGCCGGCCAGCCGAGCGTCCACTCGCCGCCGGTGGTCAGCCACGGCACGATCCAGAACGACGCGAGGACGAGCGCGGCGATCCCGGCGAGCGCCGCCCGGCCGATCACGCGCAGCGGGTGCGCGCTCGCGCGGCCCGCGATCGCGACGACGATCACGACGAGCGGCGCCGAGAGGCCGAGGTAGAAGTAGCCCATCGGGTGCCCGAGGAGGGCGCCGGCGAGCAGGACGACGAAGCCGAGGAACCGGAGCGGGCGCTCCCGGATCGGGCGGGTGATCGCGCCCTCGCACGCGACGACGCTGAACATCGTCAGGATCATGCCGCGCACGACCGGCCACACCGCGAAATGGTAGGTCGACCAGTGCCCGCCCTGCGGCCACCCGCCCACGTCGCCGAGGTGCAGCGCCGCGGCGACGAGCGCGCCGAGCTGGCCCGCGATCCGGCGCGCCACGACGTACACGCACACCGCGATCGCGACGAGCAGCGCGAAGAAGAACACGGCGTACGTCCGCTCCCAGGACATGAGCCCGAGCGTCACCCACCGGGTCGCGGCGACGAGCATGTCGCCGAGCGCCGGGTAGTACAGCGCCGCCGGGTAGCCCGCGAACGCGGTGTTGCTCCAGCCGGTGACGCGCCCGGAGGGGATGAGCTGGTCGGCCATGAGCCAGCCCTTGTACATGTGGATCATGTGATCGCCGGACGC
Organism: Pseudomonadota bacterium; assembly: GCA_023229365.1. Classification (NCBI taxonomy): domain Bacteria; kingdom Pseudomonadati; phylum Pseudomonadota; species Pseudomonadota bacterium. Next base: position 8,203 of record JALNZK010000077.1, read on the forward strand.
GGGCACGGCCCAGGCGAGCAGATCCCAGTGCTGGACGAGGCAGAACGCGACGAGCGCGGAGATCCCCCAGTGCGAGGTGAGGAACTGCCGCAGGATGTCCCAAGCTCGGCGCATCGGCTCTCCCACAGTTAGAGAATCGGGCCGCCGGCGTCAAGGCGCGGAGAACTCCTCCACGGCGGCGACCAACTCGTCCACCTTGAAGGTCTTGCCGGGGTACTCCACGTAGTCCGTCCCGAGGCCCTTCACCGCCACCGCCATGTCGGACACCCGGACCGCGACGATGTACGGGAACGCTTCGAACGCGCTGCGGTCGCCGAGGTAGTGCTCGGGGTCGTTCGTGCGGTACAGCGCCTCGTCGAAGCCGTCGTCGAGGAGCTGCGCGTCGGCCGTGATGAGGTCCCAGGCCTCCGTCGTGGTCTGATCGTTCAGGTCGAAGCTCAGCACGCCGATCGGGACGATGCCGTGATCGAACAGCTCCCCCTCCGAGGAGACGACCGCCTGCATGAGGTCGGGGCAGGTGCCGCAGCTCGTCGAGGCGATCGCGAACAGGATGATCCTCGCCTGGGAGACCTGGAACTGCGCCTCGAGGAACCCGCTCATCGCCGCATCCTCCGACTTGAGGAAGATCTCCGGCATGCTGAGGTAGGCGTTCGCGTACTCCGCGGGATCCTCGATGTCCGGATCCGGCGCCCCGAGCCTCACGGAGGTCCACACGAAGCACGGCAGCGTGTCGCCCGGCTCGGCGCCGTAGACGATCCCCGCGTCGGGATCTCCGCCTCCCGGGTAGAAGGCCCCGCACTCCCCGACGTCGGCGCCACCGACCTCGGGCAGCGTGATATCGTCCTGGCAGCCGCAGAGGGCGAGCCCGGCCGCCGACACGGCGATCGCCGCTGCGCGCTGAAGGGTCACGAACGTCATCTTCGGCCTCCTTCCCTAGAACCTGTACACGGCCTCGAGCCGCGCGCCGACCGAGTCCGGGTACATCCGGCAGACCCCGCCCGCGCACTTGATCCCGCCGCGCTGCGCGCCGGCCAGGAGCCGCAGCGTCAGATCCTCGAGCGGCCTCGGCAGGTGCGCGTTGACGATCGCCCAGAGGTAGTGCTGACGGGGCAGCGGCAGCTCCCAGTCCCCGAACCGGAGATCGTTCCCGGCGGTCTCGTCGCTGTACTCGTGCACGATCGTCACGCCGAACGCGCCGGACATGTCGTAGCCGAGGCTCGCGAGCGTCACCCAGTGCGGCACGCTCTCGCTGACGTTCAGGTCGTGGCGCCGCAGCTCGAGCTTCGCCTCCACGCTGTGCGGCCCCTTGATCGGCACCGAGAGATCCGCGGCCGCGTGCCACAGCCTCCCGTTGTCCGGCTCGCCGGTGATGGGCTCGTCCGTCGTCTCGTAGCGGAAGCCGCCGTCGACCGACAGGCTCACGCCCGAGTCGCCGAACTCCTGCCGCGCCTTGAGGATCGGGTGGACGATCAGCGTCGGCGGGTGATCGTCCCAGACGCCGCCTGGGAGGAGGCCCCCCTCGTAGAACAGCGTCGTCGCGAAGAGCGTGACCTGCGTCCTGGACCGCCGGACGAACAGGTCGCCCGTCACCCGGCCGCCCTCCGCGTTGCCGCGCGAGTTGATCGTCATCCAGACCGGCTCGAGCGTCGGCATGTTGTTGTAGGGGATCGCCGGGTTGCCCGCGGTCGTGGAGTACGATCCGCGGTACGGCCCGTCCATCAGCCAGCGGCGGTAGAAGATCCCCTCGCCCTTGATCATGAACGGCGAGAGGTCGTACGAGATCTCGCCGAACACGGCGTACCCCGACTCGTTCGCGACGTCCTGCGCCGGGCGGTAGTTGTCGTGGGTCTGCGCGTCGCCCTCGAGGTAGAGCTGCAGGCCGCCCACGTTCAGCTGGGCCGTGGCGCCGCCGGTCAGCGCGGACACGCCCGGCCCCATGTCGACGAAGAGGCGGTCCGGATCGACGTCCGCCTCGTCCGTGTACCGCGGCCGCATCAACACGCCGTGCGCGCCGAGCGCGAGCGCGTCCTCGATCTGCCACTCGACACGCGCGCCGACGATCTTGTCCAAGGGGTCGTCCCGGAAGATCTGCTTGGTGATCGGGTCGACGTTCAGCGCGTTGACGACGCCGCCGACCAGGATCAGCTTGAGCGCGCGGGGCACCTGGTACTCGACGCGGGCGCCGCGCAGGGCCGTGTCCTCCCCGACGTCGTCCAGCTTGACGAGCGACAGCGCGATGCCGCGCCCGAAGCTGACGTAGAAGTCGCCGGCCGTCACGCGGAGCCGCTCGAGGTTCGCGGTGCCGTAGATCCGCTCGAGCCGGACGTCGTTGCCGTAGTCGAGCGTCGTGTAGCCGCCGGCGCCCGGTCCCCACACGAACTCCGACGACGCGACGCGCCCGGGCGGCCCGGCGAACGCGTTCAGGTCGAGCCGCAGGCCGCTGTCGAACATCTTGTTGCTGGCCTGCGCGTAGATGATGTTCCGGAAGATCCAGAAGTCGTCGTCGTCGCCGTACGCGCCCTCGTTCGTGGGCCCGTTGTCGCCGACGTACTCGGTGATGAACGTCTCGGTGACCCGGAAGCTGACCGGCGTCGGCGCCGGCGCCGGCGTTTCGCCGCACGCGTTGCACGGCGGCCCTTCGGCCTGGCCGAGCGCCGCGGCGGGCGCGAGGAGGACGAGGGCGGTGGCGCACGAGGCGAGCGCGG
>JALNZK010000077.1:10917-26131 GCA_023229365.1 Pseudomonadota bacterium
CCGCTCCGGGTGCGCGCGGCGGGGGCTTGGGTTCGTTGCCGCTTCATCCCTTTTTGATAAACTTTCTTTTGCACCCGCACCACAAATAAGACAGATACTCTATGAATCCCGGCCGTTCTTTCGGCCGGATCTCCCGCCAGGGAAAGGGGACGAAGATGAAGACGCTTTTCACGAAAATAGTCATCGTTGTGCTCGGCGCCTGCTCCATTGGCGCGCTCGCGGCGGCGTGCGGGGACGACGACGGCGGCTCGGCGGACACGGACGCGGACACCGACACGGACACCGACACCGACTCCGACACGGACACCGACACGGACGGCGACGCGGACTGCACGGCGTGCCTCGCCGACGACACGAAGACCGCGTGCTTCAACCGGGTCGTCGGGCACGTGACCTCCGAGAGCGCGGCGGCGGCGCTCACCGCGCAGATCTGCGCCCCGGCGTGCATCCCGATGACCGTCGAGACCGACGGCACGATCTCCAAGGACTTCACGACGTGCATGTCCTTCCCGCTGTCCAACGAGGACGACATCCACGTGACGATCGGCGAGAACCCCGACGCGAACACCGACACGCAGACGCGCTACTCGCTCGCGTTCGCCCCGACCCAGGAAGAGATCTCCGCCGAGTTCGAGTACGACCTCGGGGAGTTCGCGCGCTTCACGCTGCCGACCGACGGCGCGGCGTACACGGCCGCGGGCGGCGCGACGGTCACGGATCTCGAGGGCGTGAGCTTCGACGTCGCGGCCGGCGGCCTCGGCGACACCGACTGCGAGATCCGCGTCTTCTCGCACCCGCTCGACGGCGACACCCCGCGGTTCGTGCCGGCGGGCGTGACGCTGGACGCGCTCTTCTTCTTCTCGCCGTACTTCTGGAGCGTGCCCGACGAGGCGGAGGGCCTCTCGCTCGGCATCGACGCCGCCTCGGTCGGCTGGACGGACGGCGACACGGGCTCCTACTACCTGCTCGGCGACTTCGCGAGCTCGAACTTCGTCGCGTGCCCGGACGCCTCCGAGGACCTCCAGCTCGGCCACTTCGAGGCGTGCGGCACCGTGACCGCGGCCGCCGGAGTGGTTCCGATCCCCGACTTCGCCGTGCTCGGCTGGCTGGGGCTCGCCAAGGACGAGTAGGCCGTCCGAATTTTATTCTTTTCCATTGACCATTTCTGCCGATTGTTCCAAATAATGTTCGTCCATCACCCGGAGGAAGCCCCGGTGCTCGACACTTCGCAAAGCCCGATCCTGCCCTGCATGGCCATGCGCCGGCCTCGGTGACCGCGGCGATCCGCTCCTCGAGCGTCCCCGCGGACACCGGGGCGACCCGGAACCCCTGAAACGACGACGGAGAACGGAGGCGCTCCCGTGTACACGGAGCGAACCTATAGAAGCTGGTCGGGCCGCGGCTCGGCGGCGCGGTTCAGAGTCAGGTTGGGCGAGAGCGATCTCGACATCCAGTGCGCCGAGGATCGCCGCGCGTCCGCCCTGCGCGCCCTCGCCGGAGCGCGCCGGGAGCTCGAGCGCCACATCGCCAGCCACCCCGCGTACCGCACGTTGCTCGTCCCTTTCGACGTTCGCGGCGACGCGCCCGGGATCGTGCGCGCCATGGCGGACGCGGCGTCGCTCTGGGACGTCGGGCCGATGGCCGCCGTGGCCGGCGCGATAGCGCAGCGCGTGGGCGAGGCGATCGCGCGGCCGGGCGAGGACGTGATCGTGGAGAACGGCGGCGACATCTGGGCACGAACGGGCGGCGAGATTCGCTGCGCGGTGTACGCGGGCGAGCGCTCGCCGTTCCGCGACCGGCTCGCCTTCGCCGTCGACTCGCGGGGCGGCGTCGGCGTCTGCACCTCGTCGGGGGTTGTCGGGCCGTCGCTCTCGTTCGGCCGGGCGGACGCGGTGGTCGTCGTCGCGAGGAGCGCGGCGATCGCCGACGCGGCGGCCACGGCGATCGCGAACCGCATCCGGGCGCCCGCCGACGTGGGGCCCGCGGTGGAACAGGCGAGCGGCGGGCCGGGGATCGACGGGCTCGTGGCGTGCTGCGGCGACAGGCTGGCCCTGTGGGGAGATCTCGAGCTCGTGGAGAGCAGAGGGAACTAGCCGATGCCGAAACGGACATTGAACAAGGACGGTGGCGCCTGCGTGGAGTGCACGGCGTGCGTCGCGCAGTGCCGCGCGGGCGCGCTCACGGTCGCGCGGCCGAGCTTCACGGTGCGACTCGACGCCTCGAGGTGCGCCGCGTGCGGGCGGTGCGTGGACGCGTGCGGGTACGGCGCGCTCGAGCTCGTCTTGCGCCGACGCGGGCGGGAGGAGGCGGCGTGATGGCGAAGAGCTACGAGGAGATCAACGAGAAGATCCGGCGCGGGCGGGCGGTCGTGATCACGGCCGAGGAGATGATCGACGTGGTGCGCGAGAGGGGCGCGGGCGCGGCGGCGCGGGACGTGGACGTCGTCACCACCGGCACCTTCGGGCCGATGTGCTCGAGCGGCGCCCTGCTCAACGTGGGCCACACGACGCCGCGCATGAAGATTCGGCGCGCGCGGATCAACGGCGTGGAGGCGTACGGCGGGCTCGCCGCGGTGGACCTCTACCTCGGCGCGGCGCAGGTCCGTGACGGGGATCCCCTGAACGACGGCTTCCCCGGGCGGTTCGAGTACGGCGGCGGGCACGCGATCGAGGCGCTCGTGCGCGGCGAGGAGGTCGAGCTCGTCGCCGAGGCGTACGGCACCGACTGCTACCCGCGCCGCGAGCTGCGATCGAAATTGCGCCTTCGCGACCTGCGGGACGCCGTGCTGTGGAACCCGCGGAACGCCTATCAGAACTACAACGTCGCGGTGAACGCGCACGGCGGGCGCGAGATCTACACGTACCTCGGGGTGCTGGGCCCCGGGCTCGCGAACGCGACGTTCTGCAGCGCCGGGCAGCTGTCGCCGCTGCTCAACGATCCGCGCTACCGGACGATCGGCGTCGGCACGCGGATCTTCCTCGGCGGCGGCGTGGGGTTCGTGGCGGGCCCGGGTACGCAGCACGACCCGGACGTCCCGCGCACCTTCGGCGGCGCGCCCAAAGGCGGGGCGGGCACGCTCATGGTGACGGGCGATCTCAAGCGGATGAGCGCCGGCTTCCTGCGCGGCGTCTCGATGGTCGGCTACGGGACCACCCTCGCGGTCGGCGTCGGCGTGCCGATCCCGATCCTCGACGAGGAGCTCGCCCTCTCCACCGCGGTCTCGGACGCGGAGCTCTTCGCGCCGGTGATCGACTACTCGCGCGACTACCCCGAAAACCGCCCGGAGCCGCTGGCGTACGTCACCTACGCCGCGCTGCGCTCGGGCGAGATCTCGCTCGGCGGCCGCCGCGTGGCGACCGCGTCGCTGTCGAGCTACGCGAAGGCCCGCGAGATCGCGGAGACGCTCAAGTCCTGGATCCGGGCCGGCAGCTTCCGGCTCGGTCGGCCCGTCGCGCCGCTCCCGGGCGCGCGCGAGGAGGAAGGAGGCGCGCCGTGATCGTGATGAAGTTCGGAGGGAGCTCGCTCGGATCGGCCGAGCGGATCTCGCGGTGCACAGGCCTCGTGCTGAAGGAGCGGCGGCGGCGCCCCGCCGTCGTGGTGTCCGCGTGCGGCGGGACCACGGAGCTCCTGCTCGAGGCGGCGGAGGCGGCGCTCCTAGGCGAGGTCGACTGCGGCGAGATCGCGCGCTTCCACGCGGCGCTGCTCGACGGGCTCGGCGTCCGGGTCGAGGAGGTGGAGCGCCTGCTGTCCGAGCTGCGCGCCCTGCTCACCGGCGTCAGCCTGACGCGCGAGCTGACCGACAGGACGCGCGACCTCGCGATGTCGTTCGGCGAGCGGATCTCCGCGCGGGTGTTCGCGGCCGCGCTGGCCGCCGCGGGGATGGAGGCGGAGCCGCACGACGCCTTCGCGATAGGCCTCCTGACGGACTCGGCGCACGGCGGCGCGAGCCCGCTCGACGAGGCGTACGACAGGATCGGCGCGGCGCTCGCGGGGCGCCCGGCGACCCCCGTGATCACCGGGTTCCTCGGCGCGGACGCGAGCGGGAGCGTCACGACGCTCGGCCGCTCGGGCTCCGACTACTCGGCCTCGATCGTCGCGGCCGCCTTAGGCGCCGAGGAGGTGCAGATCTGGACCGACGTCGACGGCGTCATGACCTGCGACCCGTCGCTCGACGCCCGCGCCGAGAACCTGCCGCTCCTCTCGTTCGACGAGGCGAGCGAGCTCGCGTACTACGGCGCCGAGGTGCTGCACCCGAGCACCCTCGTGCCCGCCATCCGGCGCGGCATCCCGGTGCGCGTGCTCAACACGGCGAACCCCGACGCGCCGGGCACGCGGATCGTCTCCGAGCCGCAGCTCACCCGCCGCATGGCGAAGTCCGTCGTCTACAAGGAGGGCGTGGCGCTCGTGCACCTCGGCTCGCCGCGCCACACCTCGGCGGTGAAGCTGCTCTCGGCGGCGCTCGACGTCATGTGCCGGCACCGCGTCGGGATCCACATGGCGACGACGTCCGAGGCGACCGTGTCGCTCGTCACGTCGAGCGGCTGTGATCCCGCGAGGCTGCGCGCGGCGGCGGACGAGCTCGGGCGGCTCGGCCGCGTGGAGATCGGGGCGGGCAAGGCGATCGTCTGCGTCGTCGGCGCGGAGCTCTCGGGGAACGCGGCGGCGCTCGGCCGGATCTTCGGCGCGATCTCCACGGAGGGGATCCGGGCCGAGATGGTCTCGCAGAGCGCGGCGGCGATCAACGTCGGGTTCCTCGTCGACGAGCGCGAGATCGCGGCCGCGGTCCGGGCGCTGCACGGGCTCTTGCTGGATTAGTTGCGCCGCGGAGGTCAAGGTGGCATGATGTGGTCAGATGTAGGACAATAATGGAGGCCCCCATGCTGACAGAACGACGACTCCGGCGCAGCGACGACACCCTGGAAGCGCTCGCGCTCCAGCTCGAGGCCACGGCCGAGCGCGCCGCGTGCACGGCGCTCGTGCTCACGCAGAGGGACGGGCTCCCGCTCGCGGAGGTCGGCGAGGACGCGGCGGCCGAGGAGATCGCGGCGTTCGCGCCGACGCTCGTCCGCAACGGCCGGCTGTGGCACGGCGCGATCCCGACGACCGCGGGCGAGCGGCTCGTCACCGTCGCGCCCCTGCCGACCGGCGACGGGACCCTGTACCTGTGCGCCGTCGGCGGCCTCGTGTGCGTGCTCGGACCGGAGCTCGCCCTCGGCGGCCGCGGCGTGGCGCGCATCCTCGCCTGAACCGCGCCATTGTCTTGCCCGGCGGCGCGGCGGCCCCTAGACTGGCCCCCATGACGCGGCTCGCCACCTTCGTCCTCCCGTGCGCGGCGATCGCGTTCTTCGCCGCGGGCTGCCCGGCCCCCGGGGCCGCGAAGGCGAGCCTCGCGGTGTTCAGCGACGACCCGAAGGCCGAGCGGGCGTTCGACGCCGCGGTCGCGCTCTACGACGCGGGCGAGCTCGCGCGGGCGGACGCGGCGTTCGCGGCGTTCACCGCAGAGTTCGCGCGCGATCCGCTCTACGGCGGCGCGGTCGTCTTCCGGGCCCGCATCGCGATAGCGCAGGGCGCCCCGAAGGCGGCGCTGGAGCTCTGCGCCAGCCTCGAGGGCGCGAGGGTCGACAGGCTGACGAAGGAGCGCGCCCGGCTGTACGAGGGGATCGCGGCCGCGGCCCTCGGCGAGCACGACCGCGCGACGCGCCTATTGACGCCGTTCCTCGGCGCGCTGACCGATCCCGCGGAGAACGAGCTCCTCCTCGCGAGCCTCTGGCGCGCGGCCGTGGCGCAGGGCGATCTCGGGCGCGCGCTCACGTGGCTGGACGCGTACCTCGCGCTCCCGCCCGCCGACGACGGGGTCGCGGCGGCGCGCTCGGCGCTCGACGCGCTGCTCGTCGGCGTCGACGATCCCGACAGGCTCGAGGAGGCCGCGGCGACCGTCGATCCGCGCGGCGCGACCTGGCCCCGGGTCTTCGGCCGGCTCGTGCGCGCGCGCTACGATCGGGGCGATCTCGACGGCGCCGCCGCCGCGCTCGCCGAGCTCGTCGACGCCGGGAGGGACGCCGACGCCGGGGTGGCCGACGTCGCCCTGCTCATCGAGAAGAGATCCCGCGTCGATCTCGCCTCCATCGGGTGCATCCTGCCGCTGTCCGGCCGATCGCGGGTCGTCGGCGAGGCGGCGCTGCGCGGCGTGATGCTCGGCGCCAAGGAGCTGCAGACCCCGGAGGGGCGCGCGTTCTCCATCGTCGTGCGCGACACGGAGGGCAGCCCGGAGCGCGCCGGGGACGTGACCGAGGAGCTCGTCGTGGGTACCGGCGTCGCGGCGCTGATAGGCCCGCTGGACGGCGACGAGGCGGAGCGCGTCGCGGCGCGCGCGGCGCAGCTCGGGGTGCCGCTCCTGCTGCTCGCCCCGCAGGACGATCTCGTCACCGGCGGCGCGTTCCGGATCTTCCCGTCGCCGCGCGCGGAGATCGCGGCGCTCGTCGAGGCCGCCGCTTCCACCGGCGCGAAGCGCCACGCCATCCTCTACCCGAACAGCGGCTACGGCGCGGTGCTCCGCGATCTCTACGCGGCGCAGCTCGTTCGGTTCGGCCTCGAGCCGCTCGCGAAGATCGCCTATCCCGAGGGCACGACCGACTTCACGCCGTTCGCGAGGCAGCTCGCGGGCCGCGGGGTCGAGGTCGTGTTCGTGCCGGACGCGGCGTCGCGGATCGCCCTCGCGGCGCCCGCGCTCGCGGCGGCGGGGGTGCTCCGAACCGCCCAGGGCGCGTCGGGGGCGGCGAAGCCGGGCGGGATCCTCGCGGCGCCGGCCGTCGGCCTCTCCCCGGACCTCGTGCGCCGCGCCGGGAGATATCTGCAGGGCGCGCTTTTCGTGTCGCACTTCTTCGAGACGGCGATGCCGGCGGCGGCCCGGTTCGCGGAGCGGTTCCGCTCCGAGTACAGGGCCGAGCCGTCGCACTACGCGGCGTACGGGCACGACGCGGCGCTGCTGCTCGAGGCGGCGATCTCCAGGGGCGGCGCCAAGGGCCGGACCGCGATCGCCGCCTGGCTGCGCGCGAGAGGCGCGGGCGACGGCGCGGATCTCGGCGCCGCGGCGCGCTTCGAGGGCTTCGACGCGACCGGCGCCCCGACCGCAGCCCCCTTCGTGATCACGCTCGTCGGGGAGGCGTGGGAGATCTCCAGATGACCCGGCGGCGCGACGCGGGCACGGAACCGCTCTTCGGCGCGATCGGGGACCGGCGCGTGATAGTCTTCGTAGGCGCCGGCGGCGTGGGGAAGACGACGCTCTCCGCCGCGACCGCGGTGCGCGCGGCGCGGGAGGGGCGGCGCGTGGCGTGCCTCACGATCGATCCGGCGCGCAGGCTCGCCGACAGTCTCGGCGTCGCGAGCTCCGGCACCCGCGGCGAGCTCAAGGAGATCACGGGAACGCTCGGCGGCGGCGTCGCCGAGGGCGGGCGCCTCGCCTTCGGGATGCTCGACCCCAAGGAGACCTTCGACAGGTTCGTCGAGGAGCGCTCCTCGAGCCCGGAGCGCGCGCGGCGGATCCTCGAGAACCGGCTCTACCGCTACGTCTCGAGCTCCCTGAGCGGCATGCACGAGTACATGGCGCTCGAGAAGCTGTGCGAGATCCGAGGCCACCCCGACGTCGATCTCATCGTGCTCGACACCCCGCCCACCGCGAACGCGATCGACTTCTTCACCGCGCCGCGGCGGATGAAGGACGCGCTCGACGGGCCGCTCGTCCGCGTCATGCGGCGGGCCTACGCCGGCCCCGGCCGGCTCGGCTTCGACCTCGTCGGCCGCTGGGCGCGCGCCGTGCTCCGCGCGATCTCCAAGGTGACCGGCGGCGAGTTGCTCGACGAGATGATGGGGTTCGTCGACGCCCTGTCGGACCTGTTCGGGAGCTTCTCGGAGCGCGCGGAGGCCATCGAGAAGGTGCTCCACGGCGACGACGTCGCGTTCTGCCTCGTCACGACCCCGGACAAGGCGACGATGCGCGAGACGCGCGAGTTCCGGCAGCGCCTCTCCGCGCCCGGGCCCGCGGTCTTCGCGGTCGTGTTCAACAGGTGCCACGCGCCGCGCGTCCCGATGCCGCCGCCGGGCGTCGCCGAGGCGGACGCGCTCGCCGCGCTCAACGCCGAGTGGAACGCCGCGTTCGACCGCGAGTCCGAGCGCATCGTCGAGGTGCGCGATGGCTGGGACGGGCTCGAGGCGATCGGGATCGTGCCGCTCGTGCCGGAGGGGGCGTCGCGGGTGGCCGCGCTCGACGCGATCGCCGCGCATCTGTGAACGCCGCGGGCGAGGCGAGCCTCGCCCCTACTCGTACCGCCGCATGCGGACGATCGGCGCCTCGCCGATCTCGACGACGAAGTGGAACGTGAACTTGACGAGCCCGTCCGACTTCGAGCGGAGCCCCGCCGGCACGTTCGGGAACGGCGCCGCCTGCTCGACCGCCTCGTACGCCTCGTCGTCCAGGAACGGCGCGCCGCTCGGCTCCATGACGTACAGCTTCCTGAGCCCGCCTGCCGGCTCGAGGACGACGAGCAGCACGGTCACCCGGTCCTTGTGGCCGTAGATGTTGCCGTACGGATCGCGCCGCCTGTACTCGGCGCCGGGCTTCCAGAACCGCTCGACCTTGCTCTTCACGCGGTTGAAGAACGACGCGAACTCCCAGCCCGCGGTGTTGACGACCGTCGCGTCGCCGTCGATGACGTCCTCGAGGTGATCGAGCCCGGTGCCGGCGATCGCACCGGACATCGCCTCGCGGCTCGGGTTGAGGCTCAGGTTCTCGGGCGACCACGGCGCGCGCAAGGCGGTCGAGAACGTCCCGCCCGGCTCGCGCTCGAGCTCCGACGGCATCGGGGCGACGCCGTGCTCCTCGAGCCGCATGCCGCCCGGCGTCGTCGCCGAGTCCGCGCCCTTCCCGCCGAGCTGCGGCGCCGGCGCGACGTTCGCCGGCCCGGGCGTCCGGAACCTCGATCGCGTCTCCCGCTCGGCCCGCGAGTCGAGCTCCGCGAGGAACCGCGGCTTGGTCTTCGGCCGCTGCGCGACGACGGGCTTCGGGACGCGCACCACCTCGCCGTCCGGGATCTCCGCCTCCGGCTCGTACTCCTCGAGCTCCTCTTCCGGGGTCAGCTCCGGCTCGGGCAGAGGCGGGCCGTTCCACAGGTCGACGACGACCGGCTCGCCGCTGCCGGGCGCCGGCTCCATGTACTCGAGGATCATCCGCCCGAGCGGGACGACGAGGCACACGTGGAACAGGATCGCGAGCAGCGCGAAGATCGCGGCGGCCTTCCGGCGGCTCTTTCTGCTCGTCGACATCTCGAGTCCCCACCCACAGTAAAGCACGATTCGTGCCGGGTGTGTGGTCTCCCCGCCTCCGCAGGGCTACGGCGCGTTCGAGCGCGAGGGGTGGGAGATCACTTCGGGACGACGCCGGCCGCCTTCGCGGCCTCGCACGCGACCTCGACGCCGGTCGGGTTGCTGTCGATCGACAGCACCTTGAACTCCACGCGCCGGTTCTGCTCCCACGCCGGCTCGCTGTGCCCCGGATCGACCGGGCAGTACTTGCCGTAGCCGAAGGAGCGCAGCTTCTTCGCCTTGACGTCCTTCTTGACGAGGTACGACACCACGGACGCGGCGCGGTCGGCGGTGAGCTGCAGGTTGTACTTCACGTCGCCGCGCTCGTCCGCGTGGCCCTGCACCTCGATCAGGTCGATCTGCGGGTTGTTGTTGATGGTCTCGGCGACCTGGTCGAGGATGTCGTACGAGATCTCCTTGATGGTCGCGGAGTCGTACTCGAAATAGATCTTCTTGAGGATCTTGATCGAGTCCTTGGTCACGATCACGTCGCCCTGATCCGGGCAGCCGTCCTTGTCGTCCTTGCCGTTGTAGGTCTCGGGCTCGTTCGGGCAGGTGTCGTCGACGTCCGGGATGCGGTCCGCGTCGTTGTCCGGATCCGGGCAGCCGTCCTGGTCCTCCCAGCCGTCGGAGTCCTCGGGCTCGTTCGGGCAGACGTCCTTGATGTCGACGATGGCGTCCTTGTCGTTGTCCTCGTCCGGGCACCCGTCCTCGTCCTCGAACTGATCGAGATCCTCGGGATCGTCCGGGCACTTGTCGACGCTGTCGAGGATGCCGTCGCCGTCGCGATCACCCTCGCTGCGATCCGGGCACCCGTCCTCGTCCTTGTCGCCGTCCTTGTCCTCGGGCACGAGCGGGCAGTCGTCGTTCGTGTCGGGTACGCCGTCGCGATCGTTGTCCGGATCCGGGCACCCGTCCGAGTCGTTGAAGTCGTCCATGTCCTCGGGATCGTCGGGGCACTGATCGATGTCGTCCTTGATGCCGTCGCCGTCCTTGTCGCCTATCGACGGCTCGAACGCGAAGCCGATGAACACGCGGTGCTCGAGGCCCTGGAAGCCGTACCCCGCGTTGTCGCCGCGCCTGCCCGCGACCGGGATGCCGTGCGCGTAGCCGGCCATCAGGTACGAGCTGCGCTCGACGTAGACCTTGAGGCCGACGTTCGCCTCGAGCGAGAGGTACTCGGCCGAGCCGCCGGTGAGCATGTCGTTGCCGTAGATCTCGACCACCGCGTCCATGATGCGCGGCCAGAGCACGAACGTGTTGCCGAACCCGAAGGTGACCATGGGGCCGTACTTGAACAGGACGAGATCCTCCGGCTCGATGGCGGCTTCGCCCGGCTGCTCGGACAACCAGCTGTCCATGTCGGTGCTGAGCGCGTGCTTCCTGTTCAGCACGTTCTCGGCGCTCGTCCCGAACGCGTAGCGCGCGCCGACGTTGATCGCGCCGCGGTACCAGGACCTGGGCTCGAAATCGAGGATCATCTTCGCCGCGAGCGCGGTACCCGGCTCGCTCATCAGCACCTCCGGCTTGCCCATGGTCATGAACTGGTACTGGATGACCGTGCCGAGGCCTATCGGGTGGCGGTCCGCGCGGATCCAGCGCAGCTTGGCGTGCACCGAGATGTCGCCGATGGCGCCCTTCGTGTTCCAGTTTTCGCGCTCCTGCGCGAGCCTCCACGGATCATCGACCTGATCCCGCGTCCACCCGGTGAAGACCTTCCCCTTCGGGATGGCGATCGGCACCTGCAGGCCGACCACGAACATGTCCAGGAGGCCGAGGTTGAACGCCAGGCCGGAGAAGATGTAGTTGTCGACCGTGGTCTTGCTGTACGCCTCGGCGTTGTCCAACTCGGGCGCCGGCCAGCCGTTGAAGCCGAAGTCGAGCATGAGGCTCACGGAGAACGCGAGGTGCGGCAGGATCTGCGTGCCGTCCACCGAGAAGTGCCCCTTGTTGTCCACGGCCGAGCGGAACAGCCTCGACTCCATGCCCTGGCCGTTCTTCACCATCGGCGTGTCCGCCGTGGACGCGGTCGGAACCGCGAGCAGGAGCGCGACCACGACGAAGGCGACAACCCGGATTCGCAAACTCATCATCTCGACCTCCGAACCTGAGGAAACGTCGATTTTCCTTGATGAATTGAAACGCTCGCAGCCTATCTCACGAAAACGCCGCTTGTCAATTGCCCAAGCGGCGCGGGCGCCACACGAATCATAGTGTCCGGGCGAGCGCGAACGAGTGAATACAATCGACGACACCGAAGTCGAAAAAAACAATTCGATTCGATGATTGCGAAAACTGGATAAATACCACGTCAATTCATTAACAATTCAACGACGAGGTGACGTCGTGCGTCGCGCTTGCACGCGGGGGGAAACAGCGGTAGAAGATTCCGGTACTGTTCAAAACCAAGCAAGAAAATCGCGTGCGTGTCGCGAATGATCGGTCTGACACGGCGCCACCAAGGAGGAGACGAAGATGAAAAAGGTTTTTAGCTTATTCGTGATCATGGTTCTGGCGGCCGGGCTCATGTCGAGCTGCGACGCCTCCGAGAAGCTGTGCGGACCGTGCGGCGACATCACCAAAGGTGACACGTTCATCTCCGGCGACGCGCGCATCGACGGCCTGTTCACGGCGGTCGGCAAGCTCGGCACGGCGACGGCCGACATCGACGCGTCGTTCAAGGCCGACGTCATGGCGCTCGGCGAGGTGTTCGGCTCGGAAGTGACGGCCGACATGGAGATCGGCGACATGGTCGCCCAGGTGAAGGCCGACATCCAGGCCGAGTTCGCCGCCAACCTCGATGGTGGCATTTCCGTGAACGTGGTCCCGCCGAAGTGCGAGGCGAGCGTGAACGTGGCCGTCGAGGCGCAGGCCACCTGCGAGGCGAAGGCCGGCTGCGAAGTGAGCGCCGAGTGTACGGGCGGCGAGCTCTCCGTCCAGTGCGAAGGCTCCTGCTCCGGCGGCTGCTCCGGCACCTGCGAGGGATCTTGCTCCGCGAAGATCGAAGGCGGCGGCTGCTCCGGCGAGTGCAAGGGCTCCTGCACGCTCGAGGCCGCGGCGACCTGCGAAGGCACCTGCAAGGGCACCTGCTCCGGCGACTGCTCGGCCTACGCCGAGAACGGCGAGGGCGAGATGGAGTGCAACGGCACGTGCGAAGGCGACTGCACCGGCACCTGCGAGCTCGCGGTCGCGGCCGAGTGCTCCGGCTCCTGCCACGGCGAGTGCAAGATGCCGGCGGCCGAGGTCGAGTGCGAGGGGACCTGCGAGGGCTCCTGCTCCGCCGAGTGCTCCGGCTCCTGCGAAGGCACCGCGACCCCGCCGAGCTGCTCGGCCGAGGGCGAGTGCGAGGCTTCCGCGGACTGCCAGGCGTCGGCTTCGGCCGAGGCGTCGGCGAGCGTCGAGTGCACGCCGCCCAGCATCGACATCGCGTACAAGTTCAACGCGAGCCTCGACGCTGAGGGCCAGGCCGCCTTCGTCGCGAAGATCGGCGAGTTCAAGGCCCGGATGATCACGGTCGTCCAGGGCATGTTCAAGCTCCGGGCCCTCATCGACGCGGACTACGCGGCCGAGATCGGCATCACGTCGCCGGTCGACGCGATCGCGGGCCAGGTCGACGTCCTGCTCGAGGCGGACCTCGGCAGCTTCGACATCCCGGCCGGCCGCATCGCGTGCGTGTTCCCGGCGCTCGAGGCGTCCTTCGACATCCTCGCCGAGGCCGGTGGCTCGCTCGTGGCGACGGTCGACGCGCAGTTCGACCTCGTCGGCACGATCGGCATGTAGTCGTTCGACGTCCCGTTCGAAGATCACACGCCGCCGGTCCCTCACGGGGCCGGCGGTTTTTTTTCACCCGCGGCGCTCCGTTTTCCGATATTCTTCGAGCATCGTTTAACAATGGAGGTAACGGCATGCGGTACAAAGTCATCGGGATGGTCATGATCTTCGCGATCGGCGCGTTCGGCCTCGGCGGGGCGTGCGAGGATCTCAAGGAAGCCTGCGGCCCGTGCGGCACCGTGGAAGCGGCGGACGGCGCCATCTCCGGCGACGCCAAGCTCGACGCCTTCTTCAAGGCGGTCGGCTCGCTCAACATGAACGTCGGCAAGATCAACGCCGGGTTCGAGGGGAACGTCAAAGCGCTCGCCGAGGCGTTCGGTGTCGCGACCGTCGATGTCGATGGCAACCCCATTGAATTCGATGTTCTCGTCGACGACGTCGTCGCCGAAATCAACGCCGAGTTCAGCGCCAACATCAGCGGTGGTCTCAAGATCGACTTCCAGCCCCCGAAGTGCGAAGTGAACGTCGACGCGTCGTTCTCCGCCTCGGCCCAGTGCCAGGCGAAGGCCGGCTGCGACGTGGACGCGGAGTGCACGGGCGGCGAGGTCTCCTTCGAGTGCTCCGGCACCTGCGAGGGCAAGTGCGAGGGCACGTGCGAGATCCCGGTGTGCACGGTCTCCATGGACGCAAGCCTCGAGTGCTCGGGCGAGTGCTCGGGCAAGTGCTCGGCGACCGCGAGCGGCGAGTGCTCCGGCGAGTGCCGCGGCACCTGCTCCGGCGAGTGCTCCGCCTACGACGGCGCCGGCGACTGCAAGGGCGCCTGCAACGGCAGCTGCACCGGCGAGTGCGCGGTCGAGGTCAAGGGCGAGTGCTCGGCGAAGTGCGAGGGCGAGTGCAAGGCCCAGGTCGAGACCGAGGCCGAGTGCCAGGGTGAGCTGGGGTGCAAGGGCGAGTGCCAGGGCTCCTGCTCCGGCGGCTGCCAGGGCGAGGTGTCGGCGCCGAAGTGCTCGGTCCAGGCCGAGTGCGAGGCCGAGGCCGATTGCCAGGCCCAGGCCAACGCGAGCGCCTCCGCGAACGCGAGCTGCACGCCCCCGACGCTCGAGCTGAAGTTCGTCCTCAACGCCGATGTCGAGGCGGACGCGAACCTCAAGGCAGAGTTCATGGGCAAGATCACGGCGTTCAAGACCAACATGATCGGCATGATCCAGGGCATGGAAAACCTGAAGATCCTCTACGACGCAGAGGCGGCCGCGAAGATCGGCATCGAGCCGCCGACGGTCACGTTGGGCGCAGCGGCCGAGGGGCTCCTCGACGCCGCCGCCGACGGCGACTTCGAGATCAAGCCGGCGCTGCTCGGCTGCACGCTCGACGCGCTCGACGAGACCGTCTCGATCATGGGCAGCCTGCCGGGCAAGCTGACGGCGTCGGTCGAGGGCCAGGCCAAGTTCTACGCGATCCTCTTCTAGGCCGAGCCCGACGTCCTCCCGCGATCAGTCCCCGTACACGCCGAAGCAGAAGTCGCCGCCATAGCCCGCGCCGGCGAGGTCCAGCCAGGTGGCGCCCGAGTCCTCGGTGTACATGTTGTACCCGGCGGCGTACGGATCCGTGGAGTACTGGAGCGCCCAGTAGGTGGTGTTGGGATCGGCGACCGACGCGTTCGGGATCAGCACGATCCAGTAGGTCGATCCCGCGGACACGGAGACGGAGCCGAGCGCCGCGCAGTACTCCTCGTAGACGCCGGTCGTGCCGAGCACGACGTCGACGGACGCCGAGGCGAGCGCGGACGACGCGGGCGCGCCGCTCCCGTTGGCGCGCAGCTGGACGGTCAGCGGCCCGAAGTCGATTGTCGACTCATCGAGCATCAGCTCGATCCCGGTGATCGTCGAGACGTACGGCACGAACGACTGCGCGAGGTAGAGCGTGGGGATCAGCCCACCGAGCCCGTCCTCGTTGACCGTCTGGCTCACGTCCGGCGCGCCGGAGCAGTCGCCGTCCGCATCGGAATCGACATCCGAGTCCGTGTCCGAATCCGTGTCCGAATCCGTGTCCGAATCCGTGTCCGAGTCCGAATCGGAGTCCGTGTCCG